>CABTAV010000139.1:0-4791 GCA_902482895.1 uncultured Streptococcus sp.
AAACGTCTCACACTTAATTCCACCATAAAAATCCGTTTTAGACTAATTTCCACTTCGACTAGCCAAGTGGAAGTTACCAAACAATCAAAAATATTATTTTATATGCTTAAAGTATTGAAAATTCCTATATTATTTTATAAAATAAGGATAAAAGACTATTAAAAGTTATGCGCCTACACGAAAATGAAAGCGATTACTAAGAGGAGGATTTTATGGGAAAAGGCCATTGGAACCGGAAAAGAGTCTATAGCATTCGTAAATTTGCTGTAGGAGCTTGCTCAGTAATGATTGGAACTTGTGCAGTTCTATTCGCAGGAAATATAGCTGGAGAATCTGTAGTTAATGCGGATGAAACACCTATTACTCGTACTGCTGAGAAACCTAAAGAGGAAAATCCTATAGTAGAAGAAAAGCTTGATCAAGCTTTGGAAACTAAAAATGTAGTTGAAAGTACAGCACAAAAACAACCTAGTGCAACTGAGGCTATTGCATCTGAGAAGAAAGAAGATGAAGCCGTAACTCCAAAAGAGGAAAAAGCGTCTTCAAAATCTGATGAAAAAGCTCCAAAGATAGAATCTCAAGCTTCAAGTCAAGAAAAACCGCTCAAGGAAGATGTTAAAGCTGTGACAAATGAAGAAGTCAATCAAATGATTGAAGACAGAAAAGTGAATTTTAACCAAAATTGGCACTTTAAACTCAATGCGAATTCTAAAGAAGCCATTAAACCGGATGCAGATGTATCTACGTGGAAAAAATTAGATTTACCGCATGACTGGAGTATCTTTAATGATTTCGATCATGAATCTCCTGCACAAAATGAAGGTGGACAGCTTAACGGTGGGGAAGCTTGGTATCGCAAGACTTTCAAACTAGATGAAAAAGATCTCAAGAAAAATGTTCGCCTCACTTTTGATGGCGTCTACATGGATTCTCAAGTTTATGTCAATGGTCAGTTAGTGGGTCATTATCCAAATGGTTATAATCAATTTTCATATGATATCACTAAATATTTGAACAAAGATGGACGTGAGAATGTAATTGCTGTTCATGCAGTCAACAAACAGCCAAGCAGCCGTTGGTATTCAGGAAGTGGTATCTACCGTGATGTGACTTTACAAGTGACAGATAAGGTGCATGTTGAGAAAAATGGGACAACCATCTTAACTCCAAAACTAGAACAACAGCAACACAGCAAGGTTGAAACTCATGTGACCAGCAAAATCGTCAATACGGACGATAAAGACCATCAACTTGTAGCAGAATATCAAATCGTTGAACGTGGTGGTCAGGCTGTGACAGGTCTAGTACGTACAGAGAGCCGTACCTTGAAAGCACATGAAGTAACTAGTCTTGATGCGATTTTAGAAGTTGAAAGACCAAAACTCTGGACCGTTTTAAATGACAAACCGGCCTTGTATGAATTAGTTACACGTGTTTACCGGGACGGTCAATTAGTTGATGCCAAGAAAGATCTGTTTGGTTACCGATATTATAACTGGACTCCAAATGAGGGCTTCTCTTTGAATGGTGAACGCATTAAATTCCATGGAGTTTCCTTGCACCATGACCACGGAGCGCTTGGAGCAGAAGAAAACTACAAGGCTGAGTACCGTAGACTGAAACAGATGAAGGAAATGGGAGTGAATTCGATTCGTACGACTCACAACCCAGCAAGTCCTCAGACTTTACAGATTGCAGCTGAACTTGGCTTACTTGTTCAAGAAGAGGCCTTTGATACTTGGTATGGCGGAAAGAAACCTTATGACTATGGACGTTTCTTTGAAAAAGATGCTACCCATCCTGAGGCTAAAAAAGGTGAAAAATGGTCCGACTACGATCTACGTACTATGGTAGAGAGAGACAAAAATAATCCTGCTGTTTTTATGTGGTCAATCGGAAATGAAATCGGTGAAGCAAATGGGGATCCCCATTCTCTAGCGACTGTTAAACGTCTAGTTAAAGTTATCAAGGATGTTGATAAGACTCGTTATGTTACCATGGGAGCAGATAAGTTCCGTTTCGGTAATGGTAGCGGTGGGCATGAAAAAATTGCTGATGAACTCGATGCTGTTGGATTCAACTACTCTGAAGATAATTACAAAGCCCTTAGAGCTAAGCATCCAAAATGGTTGATTTATGGATCAGAAACATCTTCAGCAACGCGTACAAGAGGAAGTTACTTCCACCCAGAGCGTGAGTGGGTACAAAGTAATCAGTCATGGCGTAACTATGAACAGTCAGATTATGGAAATGACCGTGTTGGTTGGGGTAAAACGGCAACTGCTTCATGGACATTTGACCGTGACAATGCTGGCTATGCTGGTCAATTCATTTGGACAGGTACGGACTATATCGGTGAACCAACTCCATGGCACAACCAAAACAACACGCCGGTTAAAAGCTCTTATTTTGGTATCGTAGATACTGCAGGTATTCCAAAAAACGACTTTTATCTTTACCAAAGTCAATGGGTTTCTGCCAAGAAAAAACCAATGGTTCACCTTCTTCCTCACTGGAACTGGGAAAACAAAGAGTTGATAGACAATGTAGCGGACGCGGAAAATAAAATCCCTGTACGTGCTTATTCTAATGCTGCAAGTGTAGAATTGTTCTTGAATGGCCAGTCTCTAGGAGAGAAGAAATTCAACAAAAAACAAACTAGCGATGGACGAACTTACCAAGAAGGTGCTAATGCTAATGAACTTTATCTTGAATGGAAAGTTGCTTATCAACCAGGTACCTTGGAAGCAATTGCTCGTGATGAATCTGGCAAGGAAATTGCTCGAGATAAGATTACGACTGCTGGTAAGCCAGCGGCTGTTCGTCTTATCAGAGAAGAGCATGCAATCGCAGCAGATGGAAAAGACTTGACATACATCTACTACGAAATCGTTGATAGCCAAGGGAATGTAGTACCAACTGCCAATAATCTGGTTCGCTTCCAATTGCACGGACAAGGCCAACTTGTCGGTGTCGATAACGGGGAACAAGCCAGCCGTGAACGCTATAAGGCGCAAGCAGATGGTTCTTGGATTCGTAAAGCATTTAATGGTAAAGGTGTTGCCATTGTCAAATCAACTGAACAAGCAGGTAAATTCACACTGACAGCCCATTCAGATCTCTTGAAATCTAGTCAAGTAACTGTCTTTACTGGTAAAACAGAAGGACAAGAGAAGACTGTTTTGGGGACAGAAGTAGCAAGAGTTCGTACATTAATCGGTAAAGAACCAAAAATGCCGAAAACAGTAGGTTTTGTATATAGCGATGGTAGTCGTGAAAAACTTCCAGTAACTTGGTCTCAAGTCGATGTTAGTCAAGCAGGAGTTGTGACTGCTAAAGGTACAGCAAATGGACGTGAGGTAGAGGCTCGTGTCGAGGTTCTAGCAATTGCGAAAGAATTACAAACAGTTAAACGTGTTGCTCCAGGAGCAGATTTGAACACTGTAGATAAATATGTGTCAATACTTGTAACCGATGGAAGTGTACAAGAGTACGAAGTAGATAGCTGGGAGATTGCGGAAGCAGATAAAGCCAAACTTTCAGTAGCTGGATCACGTATTCAAATGACTGGTCAGTTAGCTGGAGAAACTATTCATGCAACTCTTGTGGTAGAAGAAGGAAAAGCTGCAGCACCTGTAGTGCCAACTGTTACTGTTGGTGGTGAGGTAGTAACAGGGCTTACTAGTCAACAACCAATGCAATACCGCACTCTTGCTTATGGTGCCCAATTGCCAGAAGTCACAGCAAGTGCTGAAAATGCTGATGTTACAGTTCTTCAAGCAAGCGCAGCAAACGGCATGCGTGCAAGCATCTTTGTTCAGTCTAAAGATGGTGGCCCTCTTCAAACCTATGCAATTCAATTCCTAGAAGAAGCACCAAAAATTGCTCATTTGAGCTTGCAAGTGGAACAAGCTGACGGTCTCAAAGAAGACCAAACAGTCAACTTGTCGGTTCGAGCTCATTATCAAGATGGAACGCAAGCTGTATTCCCAGCTTATAAGGTGAGCTTCTCTACAAGCGGTGAAGGGGAAGTTGCAGTCCGAAAAGGAATGCTTGAGTTGCATAAATCAGGAGCACTCACTCTGAAAGCTGAATATGAGGGTGCTACAGGTCAAATCAACCTCACTATACAAGCAAATACTGAGAAGAAGATTGCGCAATCCATCCGTCCTGTAAATGTAGTGACAGATTTACACCAAGAACCTACTCTTCCATCAACAGTAACGGTTGAGTATGATAAAGGTTTCCCTAAAGCTCACAAAGTCACTTGGCAAGCTATTCCGAAAGAAAAACTAGACCACTATCAAAGCTTTGAAGTGTTAGGTAAAGTTGAAGGAATTGACCTGGAAGCGCGTGCTAAAGTATCTGTAGAAGGTATCGTTTCAGTTGAAGAAGTTAGTGTGACAACTCCAATCGCAGAAGCACCACAATTACCAGAAAGCGTTCGTACATATGATTCAAATGGTCACGTTTCATCAGCTAAGGTTACATGGGATGCGATTCGTCCAGAGCAATACGCTAAGGAAGGTGTCTTTACAGTTAATGGTCGCTTAGAAGGTACTCAATTAACAACTAAACTTCATGTTCGCGTATCTGCTCAAACTGAGCAAGGTGCAAACATTTCAGACCAATGGACCGGTTCAGAATTGCCACTTGCCTTTGCTTCAGACTCAAATCCAACCGACCCTGTTTCACATGTCAATGACAAGCTCATTTCCTACAATAACCAACCAGCTAATCGTTGGACAAACTGAAATCGTAAGAAAGACGTATCCGTAGGAGTTCTCTTTG
>CABTAV010000140.1:0-4773 GCA_902482895.1 uncultured Streptococcus sp.
GTATCGTCATGTAACTTCATTAGATTCTGTACCAAATGACCCACAAAATTACTTCATGAAAGTAAAATCAGAGAACTTTAAAGATGTGATGCTACCAGTTACAAGCATTACTAATGATAATAAAGATAATAGAGCTGTTTATAAAATAGTAGCAAGTGCAAATAATCTGATACATCATGAAAATAATAATGTATTAGAAAATTATACTTACTATTTACCAAAAACTCAGCAAAGTGAAACTGGTGTCTATACATCATTTAAAAATTTAGTAGATGCAATGAATAACACTCCTAATGGCACATTCCGTTTAGGTGCAACTATGGATGCTCGTGAACTTGAACTTCCAGATGGTCAAGAAAGTTATGTGAAAAATGAATTTCATGGAACATTAATAGGGCAAAATAACAATAAATATTACGCTATATATAACCTGAAAAAACCACTGTTTAATGTGCTAAATAGCGCTACAGTAAAAGATCTTTCAATAAAAGATGCCAATATTTCATCAAAAGAAGATGCTGCAACATTAGCGAAAGAAGCGAAAAATAGAACTGCAATTAGTAATGTTCATGTTGATGGAGCGATAGCTGGTGAACATGGAATAGGAGGATTAGTATCACAAGTTAATAATTCTACTATTTCTAACAGTAGCTATACAGGCAGAATAACTAATACATATAAAACAGTTGCTAGTTATCAAATCGGAGGTTTAGTAGGTAAACTTTCTGGTTCGGGAGCATTAATAGACAAGTCGATTGCATCTATCGATATGGCGACGAATGCAACGCAAGGTGATCAGTCTATTGGTGGAATAGTTGGTGCAGTAGAAGATAGTGCACTAATTAGTAATAGTTATGCTGAAGGAAATCTTAATAATGTTCAACGTTTTGCAAACGTTGGTGGAGTAGTTGGTAATCTTTGGGATCCAGCTGGAGGATTAGAAAAATCTGGTCGACTTTCTAATGTGCTAAGCGACGTTAATGTTACAAATGGTAATGCTATAACTGGAAAAGATTTCACTAACATGCAAGCAAATCATGTATATAGCAATAAAAATAATAAAGTTGTGAACGTAGTAGCAGAAGATGATGAAATCTTAACTAAGGATTCTGATGTTCAAAGAGGAGAAGTATTAGAAGACGCACAGATTAGAGAGAAAAAAGCTTCTTTTGTATCTAAAAATACTATTAAAACAGAAGATTTTAATTTCTCTTCTAGATATGTAACTGACTATAGAAATCTTGAAAATGCGGTTTCATCAAAAGAAAAAGTTTATAAAAATATAGAAAAAATTGAGGAGGAAAAACCTCGCGAAGAAAAAACGAAAAATGAGAAAGCAGAATCTCCAAAACCAAAAGAACCAGAGGAATTAGAAGAAGAATCACCATCGGAACCAGAGGAACATCAGGTTGAAACTGAAAAGGTTGAAGAAAAACTGAGAGAGGCGGAAGAGTTACTTAAAAAGATTAAGGATCCAATTCTTAAGTCCAATGCCAACGAAACTCTCACAGGATTAAAAAATAACCTGTTATTTGGTTCTCAGGACAACAATACTATTATGGCAGAAGCTGAAAAGCTATTAGTCTTGTTAAAGGAGAGTAAGTAACTATACAACTATTATAGAAGATAAAAAGGGAGCAGAATATGGATTCTGTTCTCTTTTTTATGAAATTGTGTAAAAATTCTTGACATATTTTCTAAATAAAGATAAACTATTTACTAGTTAATTAAATGGTTAAACACTAGTTAAGGAGTTATAGTGAAAAAGAGGACGATTTTAGTATTGATGACCAGTGTATTGGCTCTGGTATTTGCTGCTTGTGGGCATAAGGAGAGCCAGTCAGCTAAAGGGATGAAAATTGTGACCAGTTTTTATCCTATCTATGCCATGGTCAAGGAAGTATCTGGTGATTTGAATGATGTTCGAATGATTCAGTCAAGTAGCGGAATTCACTCCTTTGAACCTTCAGCAAATGACATCGCAGCCATCTATGATGCAGACGTCTTTGTTTACCATTCGCATACGCTCGAATCTTGGGCAGGAAGTCTAGATCCAAATCTAAAAAAATCCAAAGTTAAGGTTTTAGAGGCTTCAGAAGGAATGACATTGGATCGTGTCCCTGGTCTAGAAGATGTGGAAGCAGGGGATGGAGTTGATGAAAAAACGCTCTATGATCCTCACACTTGGCTAGATCCTGAAAAAGCTGGTGAAGAAGCGCAAATTATCGCTGATAAACTTTCAGAGGTGGATAGTGAGCATAAAGAAACTTACCAGAAAAATGCGCAAGCCTTTATCAAAAAAGCTCAAGAATTGACTAAGAAATTCCAGCCTAAATTTGAAAAAGCGAGTCAGAAAACCTTCGTAACACAACATACAGCCTTTTCTTATCTTGCTAAGCGATTTGGACTTAATCAACTTGGTATTGCAGGTATCTCTCCTGAACAAGAACCAAGTCCACGACAACTAACAGAAATTCAGGAATTTGTTAAAACCTATAAGGTTAAAACGATTTTTACAGAAAGTAACGCTTCTTCAAAAGTAGCTGAAACTCTTGTCAAATCAACAGGTGTAGGTCTTAAAACTTTGAATCCTTTAGAGGCAGACCCACAAAATGACAAGACTTATCTAGAAAATCTGGAAGAAAATATGAGTGTTCTAGCAGAAGAATTGAAATGAGGAAATAATGAAAATCAATAAAAAATATGTAGCAGGTTCAGTGGCAGTCCTTGCTCTAAGTATTTGTTCCTATGAACTTGGACGATATCAAGCTGGTCAAGTTAAGAAAGAGTCTAATCGAGTTGCTTATATAGACGGTGATCAGGCAGGTCAAAAGGCAGAAAATTTAACACCAGATGAAGTCAGTAAGAGAGAGGGGATCAATGCCGAGCAAATCGTCATTAAGATTACGGATCAAGGTTATGTGACTTCTCATGGAGACCATTATCATTACTATAATGGCAAGGTTCCTTATGATGCTATCATTAGTGAAGAACTCCTCATGAAAGATGCCAATTATCAGTTGAAAGATTCCGACATTGTCAATGAAATCAAGGGTGGTTATGTGATTAAGGTAGACGGGAAATACTATGTTTACCTGAAAGATGCAGCTCATGCGGATAATATTCGAACAAAAGAAGAAATTACTCGTCAGAAGCAGGAACACGGTAGTAATCACGGAGGTGGTTCTAGCGATAAAGCAGTAGTCGCTGCTAGAGCTCAAGGCCGTTATACAACGGATGATGGTTATATCTTTAATGCCTCTGATATCATTGAGGACACGGGTGATGCCTATATCGTTCCTCATGGCAATCATTTCCACTATATTCCTAAGAGTGACTTGTCTGCCAGTGAACTGGCTGCAGCTCGAGCTTTCCTAGCTGGGAAAGGTAATCAACCAAGCTCAGTTGGGTATCGTCCTTCAACAAATTCTTCTAGCAGCAGCTCATCAGAGGCATCAAATAGTAGTTCATATGGACAAACGAATCAAAGCAATGTTGAGGCAAATACCAGAAGATGGACTCCAAGTGTTAGCCCACAAGTGGATAATAGCTATCAAGCTAGTCCGAGTGAAGACGTATCCAGTCTCTTGAAACAACTTTATGCCTTGCCACTCAGTCAACGACACGTGGAATCAGACGGACTTGTCTTTGATCCAGCGCAGATTACAAGAAAAACTGCGAATGGTGTTGCAGTGCCTCACGGAGACCATTATCACTTTATCCCTTATTCTCAAATGTCTGACTTAGAGCAGAAGATTGCAAGAATGATTTCTGAAAATTATCAAGGAAATCATACTACTGTAGGTGGTAAAGAATTAAAACCAATTCCGAATCCAAGCCCTGCTCCAGAGCTTACTCCAATACCAAGTCCACAACCTGTACCAAATCCTCAACCAGCTCCAAGCAATCCAATTGATGGAAAATTGGTAAAACAGGCGATTCGAAAGGTGGTTGATGGTTATGTCTTCGAAGAGAATGGAATTTCGCGTTATATTTCTGCCAAGGAACTTTCAGCAGAAACTGTTGCAGCCATTGATGATAAACTTGCCAAACAAGAAAGTTTGTCTCATGAGTTAGGAGCTAAGAAAACCAATCTTGCATCTGCTGATCAAAAATTTTACAACAAAGTTTATGATTTACTAGCAACAGTTCATCAAGATTTGATTTCCAATAAAGGGCGCCAAGCTGATTTTGACGCTTTGGATAGACTGTTGGAACGTCTCAACGATGAGTCAAGTGATAAGGTCAAGTTAGTTGATGATATCCTTGCTTTTCTAGCGCCGATTCGTCATCCAGAACGTTTAGGAAAACCAAATGCGCAAATAGCTTACACAGATGATGAGATTCAAGTAGCCAAGTTGGCAGGTAAGTATACAACAGAAGATGGCTATATCTTTAATCCTAGTGATATAACTAGCGATGAAGGCGATGCCTATGTAGCTCCACATATGACTCATAGTCATTGGATTAAGAAAGAAAGCTTGTCTGAAGCTGAAAGAGCAGCAACTCAGACTTATGCTAAAGAGAAAGGTTTGACGCCTCCTTCAACAGATAATCAGGGGTCAGGAAATACTGAAGTTAAAGGAGTAGAAGCAATCTATAATAAAGTGAAGGCAGCTAAGAAGGTTCCACTTGATCACATGCCTTACAATCTCCAACATACTGTTGAAGTCAAAAACGGAAGCTTGATTATACCTCATTACGACCATTACCATAACATTAAATTTGGTTGGTTTGACGAAGGACTCTACGAGGCACCTAAGGGTTATAGCC
>CABTAV010000141.1:0-4763 GCA_902482895.1 uncultured Streptococcus sp.
TTGCGGCAGTAGCTATCTTCAAATTCCTTTACCTATAAGAAATTGAAACCGGGGAAATCCTCGGTTTTTTAGATGAAATTTTACGAAAAAAAGGTAAATCTGAGCATAATTTCTTGTAAAAAATTCTAAAATCCTTTAAAATAAAAGAGTTGGAGGAGTTTATGAATGTAAATCAGATTGTACGGATTATTCCTACTTTAAAAGTTAATAATAGAAAATTAAATGAAACATTTTATATAGAAACCCTTGGCATGAAGGCCTTGTTAGAAGAGTCAGCCTTTCTGTCACTAGGTGATCAAACAGGTCTAGAAAAGCTGGTTTTAGAAGAAGCTCCCAGTATGCGTACTCGTAAGGTAGAGGGAAGAAAAAAATTAGCTAGATTGATTGTCAAGGTGGAAAATCCCTTAGAAATTGAAGGACTCTTATCTAAAACAAATTCGATTCATCAATTATATAAAGGTCAAAATGGCTACGCTTTTGAAATTTACTCTCCAGAAGATGATTTGGTTTTGATTCATGCGGAAGATGACAGAGAAAATCTAGTAGAAGTAGGAGAAAAACCTGAGTTTCAAACAGATCTGGAGTCAATTTCTTTAAGTAAATTTGAGATTTCTATGGAATTACATCTCCCAACTGATATCGAAAGTTACTTGGAATCATCTGAAGTTGGGACATCCCTTGATTTTATCCCAGCACAGGGGCAGGATTTGACTGTGGACAATACGGTTACTTGGGACTTATCTATGCTCAAGTTCTTAGTCAATGAACTAGATATAGCAAGTCTTCGCCAGAAGTTTGAGTCTACCGAATATTTTATTCCTAAGTCTGAAAAATTCTTCCTTGGTAAAGATAGAAATAATGTTGAATTGTGGTTTGAAGAAGTATGAAGTGGACCAAGATTATTAAAAAAATAGAAGAACAAATCGAGGCAGGGATTTATCCCGGAGCCTCTTTTGCGTATTTTAAGGGCAATCAATGGACGGAGTTCTATTTAGGCCAGAGTGACCCAGAGCATGGCTTGCAGACTGAGGCAGGACTAGTTTACGACCTAGCTAGTGTCAGTAAGGTTGTTGGGGTTGGTACTGTTTTCACCTTCTTGTGGGAAAAAGGTCAATTAGATATTGACAGACCAGTAACAGATTTTTTAGCTGAGAGTGACTATCCAGATATCACTATTCGCCAGCTTTTAACACACGCCACAGATCTTGATCCTTTTATTCCCAATCGTGATCTTTTAACAGCCTCTGAATTAAAGGAAGCGATGTTTCATCTCAAGAGACGAAGTCAGCCAGCCTTTCTTTATTCGGATGTCCATTTTTTGCTGTTGGGTTTTATTTTGGAAAGAATCTTTAATCAAGACTTGGATGTGATTTTACAAGAACAAGTTTGGAATCCTTGGAGAATGACGGAAACCCAATTTGGACCTGTTGATCTTGCTGTTCCAACAGTCCGAGGTATCGAGGCAGGTCTGGTACATGATCCTAAAGCTCGCCTCCTGGGCAGACATGCGGGAAGTGCTGGTTTGTTTTCGACTGTAAAGGATTTACAAATCTTTTTAGAACACTATTTAGCAGATGATTTTGCAAGAGACTTGAGTCAAAATTTTTCACCTTTGGATGACAAGGAACGTTCTTTGGCATGGAATTTGGAAGGAGATTGGCTAGACCATACGGGCTATACAGGTACCTTTATCATGTGGAATCGTCAGAACCAAGAAGCGGCTATTTTCCTATCGAATCGTACCTATGAAAAGGATGAGAGGGCTCAATGGATTGTAGACCGTAATCAAGTGATGGACTTGATTCGTAAAGAAGAGTAAGGAGAGACATGTCAAATAGTTTAAAAGGGACTTTACTAACAGTTGTGGCTGGGATTGCTTGGGGTTTGTCAGGAACGAGTGGCCAATACCTGATGGCGCACGGAATTTCGGCTCTGATTTTGACCAACTTGCGTCTTTTAATCGCTGGTGGAATTATCATGCTCTTGGCTTATGCTACTGCAAAGGATAAAATGCTGACCTTTTTAAAGGACAGAAAGAGTTTGCTGTCTCTTCTCATTTTTGCTCTAATTGGTCTTTTCCTTAACCAATTTGCCTATCTGTCTGCTATTCAGGAGACTAATGCAGGGACTGCGACAGTACTTCAGTATGTTTGTCCTGTTGGGATTTTGATTTATAGCTGTATTAAGGATAAGGTAGCACCGACTCTGGCAGAGATTGTTTCCATCATATTAGCCATTGGAGGAACCTTCTTGATCGCAACTCATGGGCAATTGGACCAGTTATCCATGACACCTGCAGGTCTGTTCTGGGGTCTCTTTTCTGCTCTGACTTACGCCCTTTATATCATTTTGCCCATAGCCTTGATTAAGAAGTGGAGGAGTAGTTTGGTTATTGGTGTGGGAATGGTCATAGCAGGTTTGGTTGCCCTTCCTTTTACAGGGGTTCTACAGACTGCTATCCCAACTAGTCTTGATTTTCTCCTTGCATTTGCGGGTATTATCCTTATCGGGACTGTCTTTGCCTATACAGCCTTCTTAAAGGGAGCCAGTTTGATTGGACCGGTTAAGTCAAGTTTGTTGGCTTCAATTGAGCCAATCTCGGCGGTTTTCTTTGCTTTCCTAATTATGAATGAACAATTTTATCCAATTGATTTTCTTGGTATGGCAATGATTTTAATTGCAGTAACTCTAATTTCTTTGAAAGATTTATTGTTAGGGAAATAAACAAAAAATGAAAGTAGATAATAACCACTCTTGAAGAGGGGTTATTTTTACTAATAAAAGCTTTTGAATCTAAATGAATTAATGAAATTTTATAAAATTTTAAGCTTTTTTTCTTAAAATATTTATATAAGTATAGAATACCTGGAGAAAATATGAATATTTTAAAAAAATACATCCATCTAAACCTCTAAAATACTTGAGATGGTTTGACATTGTGATTATTACGATCATAATGTTTGGTCAGTTTATAATTCGTTCAACCGAGCTATTTTTAGCAAATACGTTTCCAACGGGTGCATCAAGTACAGTAGGGACAGTTAGACAGGCTGCAAGCGAAGGTGCGGCTTATTCTAGTAATTTTACCCTGCAAACTATATTACTGACTGTGACCGTACTCTATCTTTTGATTCGAAATTATGATTTTAAACAGCTTCCTATTCGCTGGAATTGGTCCATTATCTTTTGGGTTCCATTTATATTTGCTTTAGTGGGACTGTTTGGAGACTTGGTTACAACCCTCACTGGTAAATACAATTACTTTAATCCAGACCTTTTTGCCTATATAGATTTCACGCAAATAATAGGGAAGTTCTTAGCTCTTAGCCCGATAGCGATTGCCTATGCCTTGCTTAATGGATTTTATGAAGAGTTTTTCTTTCTAGGTTTGTTGACTTCAGTGAAGGAAAAACACAAGTGGTTGATTTTGCTTTATTCTACTATTATTCGTATTTCCTTCCACACCTATCAAGGATTAGAATGGGCTTTGGTAATCGGTGTAGTTTATGGCTTATTCTATTATTTCTTATACAAATATAAAATTAAAAATCTCCTTCCATTCTTTCTCATGCATGCTTTAGCAGATATGTTTGGTTCTAGCCTGCTCTATCTATTGGTTGATTGGGGGATTTAAGAATTAGAAAAATCCACTCAGTCGTCTGAGTCGATTAGGTGTATTTAGACTATTAGTCTTTATTTTCGTATGGCAAGATCAAGTTCAAGATGATTCCTGTCATGGCTGATAGGGCAGTACCTGAAAGTGTAACTGGACCGAGTTTAAGGATAGCTCCTCCAAGTCCAAGGACCAACATAGCACTTGCGATGATTAGGTTACGCATTTGAGCGAAATCAACACGTTCTTTAATCAAGACTTTCAAATCGTAGCTGGCGATAACCGCATAGAGAAGGATTGACATACCACCAAGTACAGCATTTGGAATAGTTGAAATCAAGGCAGTGAATTTACCAAGGAAGCTAAGGGCAATCGCGATAAAGGCAGCGTTACGGATCACTGAGACAGAAGCGATACGAGTCATACCAATAACCCCTGTATTTTCTCCGTAAGTTGTATTGGCTGGTCCACCAAGGAAGGCAGAAACAGAAGTTGCGATACCGTCACCAAGAAGAGTACGGTGAAGACCTGGTTCTTTCAAGAATTGACGACCACAGATTTGACCCAAAACAGTATGGTCTCCGATGTGTTCAGAAATTGTTACGATAGCGATTGGCAAGATAGCGATGGTTTCTGGACCGAAGTAAAGATTGTATTCTTTAAAGGCACCACCTGTGCTAAATGGCAAGTAGAAACCAGGAATTTCAAACCAGTTAGCTTTAAGAACTGGTGTAAAGTCAACCAAGCCAAGAGTTAGTGCGAAGAGGTAACCACCGATAATGGCAAAGAGGAATGGAATGATTCGTAGGAAGCCTTTTCCTTTTGTATTGATAAAGGCAGCAATCAAGAAAGTAACAACGGCTACAAGAGCATTTTTCCAATTCCCGTCAGCTACAAGACCAGCGTTAGTAACTGCTGAGCCTGCAAGTCCAAGACCGATAACGATGATCATAGGTCCGATGATGATTGGTGGCAAGAGTTTATCAATCCATTTTGTACCTGCAAAACGAACACCAGCAGCCACAAGGACATAGATAAAACCTGTAAGGATAACCCCTGTTTGTGCAGCTGATACATCTCCTCCTAGTTCCTTCATAGCTAGCGACATAGCTGTGATAAAGGCGAATGATGATCCTAGATAAACTGGAAC
>CABTAV010000142.1:0-4754 GCA_902482895.1 uncultured Streptococcus sp.
CCACTTCATGGATTGTTAATTTCATTTCTACTCCTTTAAAAAGGGTTGAAGTCCGAGAACTCTAGTCACCTTGCAGTGATGGTTCTGGCTCCTACCCTTTCTTTCATTGTTATAGCAAATGCGCTTCGCGCTTGTCAAAACTTTCCTTGGCAAGATCAACCAAACGCTCGATTAGGTCTGGGTAACTGATTCCCATATTGTCCCAAAGAAGTGGGTACATAGACCACTGGGTGAAACCTGGCATGGTATTGAGTTCATTCAAGAAAATCTCTCCCTTATCTGTATAGAAGAAATCACAACGAGAGAGACCGAGGCCACCAATGGCACGAAAGGCTGTTTCTGCATTTTGATGCATGACAGCTACCACGTCATCACTGATGTTTGCTGGGATGTCCATAGTAATTTTGTTATCAATATACTTGGCATCGTAATCATAAAAGGCAACATCCTTGACTACTTCTCCTGGTAGCGTGCTTTTGACATCGTAGTTTCCCAAGAGTCCAACCTCGATTTCACGGGCATTGACCCCTTGCTCTACCAAAACACGACTGTCATATTGAAAGGCAAGTTCCAAAGCCTGACGGAGTTCTTCTTGATTTTCAGATTTAGAAATACCGACACTTGAACCCATGTTTGACGGCTTAGTGAAGACTGGATAAGTCAATTTTTCTTCAACTTCAGCGATTTTAGCAGTCACATCATCACCTTCAACGATAGCCACATAAGGAACTTGAGCAATGCCAGCAGATTCTAAAACACGCTTGGTCGTGATTTTGTCCATGGCAAGACTGGATGACAAAATATTGCAGCCGACATAAGGCAATTTCAAAACTTCTAAAAATCCTTGAACTGAGCCATCTTCTCCCATCGGACCATGAAGAACTGGAAAGACCACTGCCCCTTCTTCATAGATAGCACTTGGAGCAACTTTCTTATCCCAATCAATTGTTTCATTGGTCATGAGACGGTCCTCTTGTCCTGGAGTCTGACTAAATTCCTGCGTTTTAATAAAATCACCTGACTGACTGATAAAGAAAGTCTTGACTGTGAAACGGTCATAATTAACCGCACGCATGACACTCTCAGCTGAAAGGACAGAGACTTCACGCTCTGCACTACGTCCACCATATAAAAGAATAATCGTTTGTTTCATATTACTTGTCCTAATTCTACTAGAATACTCGCTCTTTAGTATATCATATTTGCTTGGTTTTTTAAAACTTGAACCTGATTCTACTCATCACACTATACAAAAAGAGGCCGATAGGAACGATTTTCAGCCTCCTTGATTTTTTATATAAATGAATTGAGTTCGTTAATTTGTCTCTGCTTACAACTCTGTTCGATTTTCAATGGCTCGTAAGAGTGTGACTTCGTCTGCATACTCGATATCCGCTCCCACAGCGAGACCTCTCGCCAGGCGCGTAACCTTGATCCCAGCAGGCTTGAGCAAACGTGAAAGATACATGGAAGTTGCTTCCCCATCTGCCGTGGCATTGGTTGCTACGATGACTTCTGAAACCTCACTATCCATCAGACGAGTCATAAGGCTCTTGAGATTGATATCATCTGGACTGATACCATTCATGGGGGAAATGAGTCCATGTAAGACATGATAGAGTCCATGATATTCTTGGATGTTCTCCATGGCTGCCACATCACGACTATCCTCGAGAACTAAAATCGTTGTCTGGTCACGAGTCGGATCGGTACAGATAGAGCAAGGATCGTCATCAGTCAGGCGACCGCAGATGGAACAGTAGGTCAGCTCTCTCTTAGCAGAAAGGAGATTTTTAGCAAATTCATTGACATCGTCATCAGACATTCCAATAGTATAGAAGGCCAGACGGGTAGCCGTCTTAATCCCGATACCCGGTAACTTAGAATAACTGTCAATTAGCTTAGCAATAGGTGTTGGATAAAGCATATGTTCCTTTCTAATTCATTGGATGATGTTGGTTATAGAGGTTGATAATATCGCGCGCAATGGAAGGTCCGACACCATTTGTAAGGTTGGTGTTATGAGGGAAGACAACAGCTACAGCGATTTGAGGATTATCTGATGGTGCATAGGCCACAGCATTAGTATTGTTAGCTTTTTGACCACCCTCAACATAACTTTCGGCAGTACCTGTTTTTCCACTAATGGATACCGCTGCGCCATTTGAAAAGGCACGACCGGTTGTCAAAGCACTACCACCATGTGACACTTGATAAAAGCCTTGTTGGAGGATGGAAACATCAGACTCAGAAATATTAATTTTATTCATTTCCTTGGTTTCAACAGATTGGATTAAGTTCCCTAAGCCACCTTGTTCGTTGTTTCCATAAATCCCCTCGACAATGTGAGGTGCAATCCGAACACCGTTGTTGGCAATGGTTCCAACGTACTGGGCCAATTGCATAGGGGTATAGTTATCAAACTGACCAAATGCATTGGTAATGTAATTAGCAAAATTATACTCTTTTGGTATAAAACCAGTTGACTCATCTGGAAGGTCAATGCCTGTTGAGGCTCCAAGACCATATTCCGCAAATGTCGAACGAAGTTTCCCCATAGCGGATTCTAAATTGTTAGTTAAAACAAACATATTGGGTTGATAGGTCTGACCCATAATGCCCAAAGCCGTTTGAACCATGTAGGTATTAGAAGAATACTCCAAGGCTTCCACAGCTGTAATCGGGAATGAACCGTAAGCCTGAGTGTACCAAGAATTAATCGGAGCTGAGCCTTGGAAGACAATCGGTTGGTCTGTCAAGGTCTGGTTCCCTGACAAGACTCCATTCTCCCAACCAGAACTGATGGTCGCCGCCTTGACAACCGAACCTGGGACAAAGACATTGGTTACCGTTCCCAAGGAATCAGGCGTCAACTCTCCCGTTTTCAAATCATGTTTGAGCCCTGACATAGACAAAACTGCACCTGTTTTTGGGTTCAAAGCAACTGCATAAACACCTTCAGAATATCTAGCTCCTCCATTTCCTAACTCGGAATTGAAATAACTTTTCAGCAAAGCATCCACGCTATCTTGGAAGGCCAAATCAATGGTCAGTTTAATATTGTTTCCTTTAGTACCATCTTCGATATTTTCGACACTTTCCATATTGCCATACTTGTCTAGATGGATTTCTTTTACCGAGCGTTTCCCTTGCAAGGTTTCCTCGTATTGCTTCTCTAGATAAGAGGTACCAACACGGTCATTTAGAGAGTAACCTTTTTTAAGATAAGCATCTGCTTCTTCCGCTGGGAGACCAGCTTTTTCACTAGATACACTACCTACTATAGAAAAAAGTGAAGTATCTAGAACCTTTCGATCCCACGAAGTCGAGATACTGATACCAGGTAAATTCTTAGAAGCCGAAGCTATCAAGGCAATCTGTGTATCTGTCAAGGAATCTGTCGCAATGGTTCCTGTCGCAAAATTTCCAACTGCATTGAGTTGGCTAAAGAGATAAATTTCTTTCTTTTCGTCATCCGAGTAAGTCAATTGACTCGGATCGATACTTTCAACAGTGTTATTGTAAAGTTCGGATTCAGATAATTGATTTCCGTCAGAATCAAGGCGTTTCTCATGTGGTAAACTTTCCACTGCTTTCTTATAGACATCTTGATCTGCTAGGTAATAGTCTGCCAACTGTCGGTCAGTCAATGTTGGAGAAGAAACTCCCACATAAGCCAGCAACTTCTTGGCTGTTTCTTTCAAATCTGCAGCCGTCATTTTGTTGTTTCGAGTAAAGGAAACAACTTGTTTCACAGTATTTTCAACCAAGGGCTTGCCGCTGGCATCATAAATTTCGCCTCGAGCTGAACTAGTTGTCACCTTTGTTTTACTTGCCGATGCTAGTTTTGTCTCATAAAAATCCTTGTTCAAAACCTGCATGTAAAGCAGGCGACCAATGATGGTCATAAAGAGCAAAATAACAATTGAAAACAATAAATTAAGCCGAATCGGAATCGAATGGCTGTCAAATTTTCTCATACAAGTCAGTCTCATTTCTATTTAAAATCTCATTCTTCATTGTACCACAATTTGAGAAGAAAATTATGGAAAATGGGAGTACTTTATTTGATTTTTAAAAGAGCTTTTCTTTTTTATTTAATTATCATTATTTTGTATGGTATAATAATATCAACCAATAGAAATTTCTGACTTTTAATTTAATATAAATCATACAAAGGAAACCCATGAACAATCAAGATATTCCCTCTATTATTGATCTCCACTTTGATGAATTAACTGAATTAGAGCAAGAAATTGCTCACTATTTCTTACAGGTCAATACGATACAGGATGATTTATCATCACAAAACGTAGCTCAGAAACTTCATATTTCCCAAGCTGCCCTAACTCGTTTTGCTAAAAAGTGTGGTTTTACTGGCTATAGAGAATTTATTTTTCAATACCAACATCAAATCGATAACCAAAATCTTCAGCTATCGACCCAAAATCCTCTTATCCAAGGCGTTCTCAGAAGCTATAGCAATATGCGAGAGCAAACTCAGGAATTAATTAATGAAAATCAAATTGAACGAATAGCTAATATGATAGAAGATGCTGAAAGAGTCTATTTTTTTGGCACTGGAAGCTCTGGTCTTGTCGCTCGTGAGATGAAATTACGCTTTATGCGTTTAGGAGTGGTCTGTGAAGCCATAACCGATCAAGATGGCTTTGCTTGGACTACTAGTATCATGGATGACAATTGCTTGGTTCTTGGCTTTTCACTATCTGGATCCACTCAATCTATTCTAGACA
>CABTAV010000143.1:0-4675 GCA_902482895.1 uncultured Streptococcus sp.
TCAGCCTCTAGATAAGTTGCCGGACGATTTAGCAGCTGTTTTAAAGAAAGCTGAATCAGAAGCAACGGCAGATGCAGGACATGAAGCAAATCATGAAAATACTGCAGGAACAAGTCCTGCAGCAACTGAAGAAACAAGCCCAGCAACAAGTCCAACAGCTCCCAAACCAGCTGAGACTATGAAGCCGGTTGAAACACCAAAAGCAGATTCTAAACCTGTAGAACCAGCTACACCTACAATCAAACCAGTTGAAAAGCAAATTGAAGATAGAGAAGATCGTAACCACTTAGAAGGTGTCACTGTTCAAGTAAACGACTCAGAAACTGGTACTCCTTATACTGCTGACAAGGCAGTGGACGGTAATCCTGATACTCGTTGGGCAACAAATCAAAATATTGACAAACCAACTTTCGAATTAACTCTTCCCAAGACTACACTTATTAGACATGTGGAAATTGATTGGGATCGTCGTGTTCGCAATGGTCAAAATGATCCAAATATCAAGTCTTGGAGCCTCTACTATGCAGGTCAAGATGATGTAAATGCTAGTGGAGAAAAACAATGGAAGCTAGCTCATACCAAGACTGGAGAACCTGTTTTAGATGAGAAAGTTGACTTAGCCAATAGTATTCAAGCTAAATACCTCAAGTTAGAAATCAATGACTATCAAGCGGGCACAATGGGCTGGAGAAACGTTGGTATTCAAGAAATTCGAGCTTATTCGAATATTCCTGATACAAGTAAGGTAACGGATATCCGTCAGGTTACAGAATTGACTGTAGCTAAAGATGGACAGTCTCTTGTCTTGCCAACTCTACCAGGGAAAGTCAGTCTTATCGGTAGCAACAAACAAGGTGTGATTGACCTTCAAAATCACATTTATAAGCCTCTGACTGATCAACGCGTTAAGGTTATGGTAGAGCAAATTAAAGATTCACATACCTTTACTAAAGAATTTGAAGTAGTCATCAAGGGGTTACATCAGGATGAAGGTGTGGGTGTCAAACCCAAAGTAGCACCAGCAGTTCAGCAATGGTACGGAAAAGAAGGTCAATCTTTTATCACTTCAGATACAGTTCTTGCGACGGGTGATTCAGGCTTTGATCAGGCTGCAACCTTCTACCAGTCAGACCTTGCAAGCCGTGGATTGGAACTTGCGACAGGTAACAAGCAGGCTCAAAAACGAATTGAATTTAAAAAAGTTGAAAATAAGGGGTATGGTAAGGAAGGCTATGGAATCACTATCCAAGATGGTGTCATTACCATCGAAGCTGCAACGAACACAGGAGCCTTCTACGCCACTCGTACTCTTCTTCAAATGGGGGAAAGCAATCTCCAAAATGGAGAAATTCGTGATTTCCCAAGCTTTAGTCACCGTGGCTTTATGCTAGATACAGGTCGTAAATTTATCCCTTATGACACTCTCGTAGACATCATGCTCAACATGGCTTACTACAAGATGAACGACTTGCAGTTGCACCTCAACGATAACTATATCTTCCTAAAGGAACACTTGGCAGGTAAAAGCTTAACACAAGAAGAAGAACTCAAGTATGTACTTGAACATGCTAAAACTGGTTTCCGTGTAGAGACAGATATTGTTGGTAAGAATGGTCAAAAATTAACATCAGATGAGCACTATACTAAAGAAGAGATGCAAAATCTGATTAAACTTGCTAAGGCCTTGCATATCAATCTAGTTCCAGAAATTGACACGCCAGGTCATGCTCTATCATTTGTCAAAGTCCGTCCAGATCTCATGTATCAAGGTAGTCTGAGCGATTACAGAGGTAAACATAACGTAGAACGCGTAGCCATGCTCGATCTAGATAATAAATACGATGAAACGCTGGCTTTTGTCAAATCAGTTTATGACAAACTTCTTGACGGTCCAGATGCACCACTTCATGGGGTATCTACTGTTCATATCGGAACGGATGAATACTACGGAAGTAGAGAAAGCTATCGTCGTTATGTCAATGACCTTATTAAATACATTAAGGGGAAAGGTTTAACACCACGTATTTGGGGATCGCTCAGTGCGAAACGAGGTAAAACAGCGGTTGATTGGAAAGATGTAGAAGTTGATATCTGGAGTATTGGCTGGCAGCAACCAAAAGAAGCTATTGCTCAGGGAGCTAAGATTATTAATATTACAGATATCCCAACATATAGCGTTCCGAATGGAGATAATCGTCAAGCTGCTTATGGTGATTATGCTAACTATGAAACTCAATATAATGGTTGGACACCAAACGATTTCAGAACTGGTCATGGCCCGCTACTAGAAGCTTCTAATCCAAACATCCTTGGTGGAGGTCACGCAGTTTGGAATGACAATATCGATCTTCATGAGACAGGTTTGACCTCTTATGATATCTTCAAACGCTTCTTTAAGAGCATGCAAACAACTGCAGAACGCACTTGGGGATCTGACCGTGCGGCTGCGACCTTTGCAGAACGTACCCTACCAACGAGCCCTTATGCGCCACAGTCAAATCCTGATAAAGAGATTAATCAAAGCGACTTGTTTACTATCAATCCTAAGACAGTGAAGGACTATGCAAGCAAGAAAGTGAAGACAAGCGAGCAAGGATTGGCTTTTGAAAAAGACAGTAGTATCGAAGGTTTAGTTGGAGATGTTGGTCCTAGCCATGTTTTGAAATTAGATGTGACTGTCACTGGAGACGGTGAACAAACCTTCTCAACAAGTGGGGATAACCAAATCTATCTTGCGGACAAAGATGGATATCTTGCTTATACCTTTGAGCAATTCCATATTCAATTCAACAAGAAACTTGAAAAGAATAAACGCTATCAAATTTCTATTGTAACAAAACCTCAAGTGACCGAAGTTTATGTAGATGGTGAAAAAGTTGAACGGATTGTAAATCCAGCTAACCCTCTCTTGGCATACAATAGTTTAGTACTACCACTTGAAACAATTGGTGGCTTTAAAGGAATCTTGCATAGTGCAGAGTTATCAAAAGAAGCATTTGTAAACCCACGTTTGATTCCAACGGATCACTTTACAGTTTCTGCAACTAGTCAGGAAACACCAGGAACAGAAACAGAAGGACCAGTCGAAAAAGCCTTTGACAATGATCCAAACACCTTCTGGCACTCAAAATGGACTGGAGATCGTGCTCCTTATACCGTTACCATGAATTTGAAGACTCCTGAAAAAGTTAATGGTTTGACTTATCTTCCACGTCCAGGGGGTGGAAATGGGGTTGTGACATCTTATGAAATCTATGCTCAAAAAGATGGTCAGATGGTTAAAGTTGCCTCAGGTACTTGGGAAAATAATGCTAAAGAAAAGACTGTTAGCTTTGATGCAATTGAAACCAATAAGATAGAATTTAAAGTTCTAGCGGGTGCTGCAGGATTTGGTAGCGCTGCAGAAATTCAACTGCTCAAGCCACTTTCTGATAGTAAAGAAGAACCAGCTAATCCAGAGAAGCCTGTGACTCCAGAAGTTCCAAAAGTAGAACAAACAGGTGATGGAACAGTTGAATTGGCAGATCAATTCACTGCAAGTAAACCAGCTAGTGAAGACAGCATTGCAGCTGCCAGCAAGAGTGCAGATTATCTCAAGAAAGAGTATAAGGTTTTCCCAACTCCACAAAAAGTGACTTATGGAGAAGGAGTCACAGCCCTTCGTAAGCAAGTCAATCTAGTTATGGGCGATCAACTCGATATCTATACTCGTAATCGCTTGAAGAGTGTCTTGCAGGACAATCAAGTATCCTATACTACTAGTAAATCAGCAGTTGCTGGCGCAACTAATATCTATCTGGGAGTGCATGGACAAGGTTCACAAGCAGAACAAAACATGTCTAAGGTTTCAGCAGGTCTCTTTGACAAAATTGATGCTTATGCTCTGACCATCAAAGACAACTCAATTTCCATCGTCGGAAAAGACACAGATGCGGTCTTCTATGGTTTGACAACCTTGAAACACATGCTCAAAGAAAGCCAAGTTCCAGTTCTTCGCAATGTGACAGTGGAAGATTACGCTGAAATCAAGAACCGTGGTTTCATCGAAGGTTACTATGGAAATCCATGGTCTAATGCAGATCGTGCTGAACTCATGCGTTTTGGTGGCGATTTGAAATTGACCCAATACTTCTTTGCACCAAAAGATGACCCATACCACAATAAGAAATGGCGTGAACTTTACCCAGAAGAAAAACTAGCTGAAATCCGTGAACTTGCTCGTGTCGGAAACCAAAGTAAAACTCGCTATGTTTGGACTATTCATCCATTTATGAACAACCGTATCCGTTTTGGCAATGAAGCGCATTACCAAGAAGATTTGGCAACCATCAAGGCTAAATTTACTCAGTTGATGAAAGTGGGTGTCCGTGAATTTGGTATTCTAGCCGATGATGCACCAAGCCCAGTTGGAGGCTATAATAGCTACAACCGCTTGATGCAGGATATGACCAACTGGTTGACAGAAATGCAAGGAACTTATAGCGGTCTTCGCAAAGAAATGATCTTTGTTCCAGGTCAGTATTGGGGTAATGGGCGTGAAGCAGAGTTGAAATCTCTAAATGAAAATCTCCCAAGTTCAACATCTATGACCTTGACGGGTGGTAAGATTTGGGGTGAAGTATCAGACAACTTCCTATCTAACCTCAAGAACAACCTGACAGCAGGTGGTAAGACC
>CABTAV010000144.1:0-4661 GCA_902482895.1 uncultured Streptococcus sp.
GACGCTCCAGGTCACGCGGACTACGTTAAAAATATGATCACTGGTGCTGCCCAAATGGACGGTGCAATCCTCGTTGTTGCTGCAACTGACGGACCAATGCCACAAACTCGTGAGCACATCCTTCTTTCACGTCAGGTTGGTGTTAAACACCTTATCGTCTTCATGAACAAAGTTGACTTGGTTGACGATGAAGAATTGCTTGAATTGGTTGAAATGGAAATCCGTGACCTATTGTCAGAATACGACTTCCCAGGTGACGATCTTCCAGTTATCCAAGGTTCAGCTCTTAAAGCTCTTGAAGGTGACACTAAATACGAAGACATCGTTATGGAATTGATGAACACAGTTGATGAGTACATCCCAGAACCAGAACGTGACACTGACAAACCATTGCTTCTTCCAGTCGAAGACGTATTCTCAATCACTGGACGTGGTACAGTTGCTTCAGGACGTATCGACCGTGGTATCGTTAAAGTCAACGACGAAATCGAAATCGTTGGTATCAAAGAAGAAACTCAAAAAGCAGTTGTTACTGGTGTTGAAATGTTCCGTAAACAACTTGACGAAGGTCTTGCCGGAGATAACGTAGGTGTCCTTCTTCGTGGTGTTCAACGTGATGAAATCGAACGTGGACAAGTTATCGCTAAACCAGGTTCAATCAACCCACACACTAAATTCAAAGGTGAAGTTTACATCCTTACTAAAGAAGAAGGTGGACGTCACACTCCATTCTTCAACAACTACCGTCCACAATTCTACTTCCGTACTACTGACGTTACAGGTTCAATTGAACTTCCAGCAGGTACTGAAATGGTAATGCCTGGTGATAACGTGACAATCGACGTTGAGTTGATCCACCCAATCGCCGTAGAACAAGGTACTACATTCTCTATCCGTGAGGGTGGACGTACTGTTGGTTCAGGTATGGTTACAGAAATCGAAGCTTAATTCGATTTAGTTCCCAGAAGAACAATTATTTAAGTCAGACACTAAAAGAACCTGAGACAAAATAATTCTCAGCCACAAAAAAGCTAGAGCTTTCCAATTGCGGAACTCTAGCTTTTTAATTTGGCTCTTTGTCAACTGTAGTGGGTTGAAGAAAAGCTAAGATCGAGAAAGGACGAATTTCGTCCTTTCTTTTTTGATATTCAGAGCGATAAAAATCCGTTTTTTGAAGTTTTCAAAGTTCCGAAATCCAAAGGCATTTCGTTTGATGAGTTTAATGAGATTATTTGTTGCTTCTAATTTGGCGTTGGAGTAGGGTAGTTGAAGGGCATTGACGATTTTCTCTTTGTTCTTTAGAAAGGTTTTAAAGACAGTCTGAAAAAGAGGATGAACCTGCTTAAGATTGTCCTCAATAAGTCCGAAGAATTTGTCTGGCTCCTTGTTCTGAAAGTGAAAAAGTAAGAGTTGATAGAGATGATAGTGGTGTTTCAAATCTTCTGAATAGCTCAAAAGCTTGTCTAGAATCTCTTTATTTGTTAAGTGCATGCGAAAAGTAGGGCGATAAAAACGTTTATCACTCAGTTTACGACTATCCTGCTGGATGAGCTTCCAGTAGCGCTTGATAGCCCTGTATTCATGGGATTTTCTATCGAATTGATGCATGATTTGGACACGGACACGACTCATAGCACGGCTGATATGTTGGATAATGTGAAAGCGATCTAGAACGATTTTAGCACATGGAAAAAGCTGTTTAGCTAAGGCATAGTAAGGACTAAACATATCCATAGTAATGATTTTCACCTGACAGCGAACGACTCTATCGTAGCGCAGAAAGTGATTTTGGATGATAGCTTGTGTTCTACCTTCAAGAACGGTGATGATATTGAGCTTGTCAAAATCTTGTGCAATAAAGCTCATCTTTCCCTTGGTAAAGGCATACTCTCAGGAAGATGAGAAAAATCATGCTTAAAACGGAAGTCATTAAGCTTGCGAATGACAGTTGAAGTTGAAATAGCCAGTTGATGAGCGATATCGGTCATAGAAATTTTTTCAATCAACTTTTGCGCAATCTTTTGGTTGATAATACGAGGAATTTGGTGATTTTTCTTGACGAGAGGGGTCTCGGAGACCATTATTTTCGAGCACTGATAGCACTTGAAACGGCGTTTTCTAAGGAGGATTCTAGTAGGCATACTAGTCGTTTCGAGGTAAGGAATCTTAGAATGTTTTTGAAAGTCATATTTCTTCATTTGACATCCGCACTCAGGGCAAGACGGGGCGTCATAGTCCAGTTTAGCGACGATTTCCTTGTGTGTATCCTTATTGATGATATCTAAAATCTTGATGTTTGGGTCTTTGATAACGAGCAATTTTGTGATAAAATGTAACTGTTCCATATGATTCTTTCTAATGATGGTTTGGTTGCTTTTCATTATAGATCATATGGAACTTTTTTTCTACACAAAAATAGGCTCCATAATATCTATAGGGGATTTACCCACTACAAATATTATAGAGCCATTTTAGTTAGAATTATGCTATACTATTTGAAAAGAATCCTGTTTAATGTTCAGGTTTCCTATTAAAAGAAGAATTGGAGTTTGCTTATGAAAGCGATTATAACTGTTGTTGGTAAAGATAAATCTGGAATTGTTGCAGGTGTTTCTGGTAAAATTGCAGAATTGGGTTTGAACATTGATGATATTTCTCAAACTGTTTTGGATGAATATTTTACGATGATGGCTGTCGTCTCTAGTGATGAAAAGCAAGATTTCACTTATCTTCGTAATGAATTTGAAGCTTTTGGGCAAACTTTGAATGTGAAAATCAATATTCAGAGTGCAGCGATTTTCGAAGCTATGTATAATATCTAGGAGGTGCACATGGATATTAGACAAGTTACTGAAACCATCGCCATGATTGAGGAGCAAAACTTCGATATCAGAACTATTACCATGGGGATTTCCCTTTTGGACTGTATCGATCCAGATATCAATCGTGCTGCAGAGAAAATTTATCAAAAGATTACGACTAAGGCGGCTAATTTAGTGGCTGTTGGGGATGAAATTGCAGCGGAGTTGGGAATTCCAATCGTTAATAAGCGTGTATCGGTGACTCCTATTTCTCTGATTGGAGCAGCGACAGATGCGACAGACTATGTGGCTCTGGCAAAAGCGCTTGATAAGGCTGCGAAAGAAATCGGTGTGGATTTTATTGGTGGTTTCTCTGCCTTGGTACAAAAGGGGTACCAAAAGGGAGATGAGATTCTCATCAATTCTATTCCTCGGGCTTTGGCAGAAACGGACAAGGTCTGCTCGTCAGTCAATATCGGTTCAACCAAGTCTGGTATTAATATGACTGCTGTGGCAGATATGGGACGTATTATCAAGGAAACGGCTAATTTATCTGATATGGGTGCAGCTAAGTTGGTTGTATTTGCTAATGCTGTTGAGGACAATCCGTTTATGGCGGGTGCCTTTCATGGTGTTGGGGAGGCAGATGTTATCATCAATGTCGGAGTTTCTGGTCCTGGTGTGGTCAAGCGTGCCTTGGAAAAAGTTCGTGGTGAGAGCTTTGATGTAGTAGCCGAAACAGTCAAGAAGACTGCCTTTAAAATCACTCGTATCGGTCAATTGGTTGGTCAGATGGCCAGCGAGAGACTGGGTGTGGAGTTTGGTATTGTAGATTTGAGCTTGGCGCCAACTCCTGCGGTTGGAGACTCTGTGGCACGTGTCCTTGAAGAAATGGGACTAGAAACAGTTGGCACGCATGGAACGACGGCTGCCCTGGCTCTCTTGAACGACCAAGTTAAGAAGGGCGGAGTTATGGCCTGCAACCAAGTCGGTGGTTTGTCTGGTGCTTTTATCCCTGTTTCTGAGGATGAGGGAATGATTGCTGCAGTGCAAAATGGCTCTCTTAATTTAGAAAAACTAGAAGCTATGACGGCTATCTGTTCTGTTGGTTTGGATATGATTGCCATCCCAGAAGATACGCCTGCTGAAACCATTGCGGCCATGATTGCAGATGAGGCAGCAATTGGTGTTATTAACATGAAAACAACGGCTGTTCGTATCATTCCAAAAGGAAAAGAAGGCGACATGATTGAGTTTGGTGGCCTATTAGGTACTGCACCAGTTATGAAGGTCAATGGGGCTTCATCTGTTGATTTCATCTCTCGTGGAGGACAAATCCCAGCACCAATTCATAGTTTTAAAAATTAAGAAAATAGGAGAAATTTTAAGCTCTATTTAAGGTTAGCTGTGTATACTATAATCATTAAATAAAGACCTCCTAATATTATTTGAAACAGATAACACTGATTTAGTTTGAATTTGATTTTCATCTAATATCTTTATTTAATAGAACTCCTAAACTTTTTCATAATAATCTCCTGCAAAAGTCGCCTGTATGGGTGGCTTTTGTTTTATCATACATGATATAATAGAAGCAAACGGAGGACGGAAAATGGTAAAAGTACGATTGTATTTGGTACGTCATGGCAAGACCATGTTTAATACGATTGGTCGCGCGCAAGGTTGGAGCGATACTCCCTTAACAGCTGAAGGTGAACGAGGGATTCAAGAATTAGGAATCGGTTTGCGAGAATCTGGTCTGCAGATTGAGCACGCTTATTCGAGTGATTCTGGGCGCACCATTCAGACCACGGGAATTATCCTTGATGAACTTGGCTTGCAGGGGAAAATTCCTTATCG
>CABTAV010000145.1:0-4659 GCA_902482895.1 uncultured Streptococcus sp.
CTGGCTGCTTATTTTAATTGGCTTTTAAACCCGAGATTAAGTCTAGTTATTTTGGGATTACTAAGTAGTTTATTGGTTATTCTTATAAAGAGTTATGAAAAAAAGCTAACTAAGAAAAGAACTGCAATATTTATGAAGGAAGATTAGTGGGTTAATTATCATTAGAAAAAATAATATTAATTCGTAGTAAAATAAAAAAATGAAAAAGGTTTTACATAATGTACTACCTTTTTCAGATTTAATAATTATTTAGGGGATAGAACTATAGACCAAAAATACTGAATCTTGAACTGCACCCCAAAAGTTAGATTTTTTCTGTCTAACTTTTGGGGTCAGTACAGTATCTCTAATTTCTGGAGTGCTTTTTCTATATTTAAATTATTTTAAAGTACCCATGTACGGATGGCATGGGCAACGCCGGATTCATCATTTGTTTTGGTGATGTATTTGGCGATTTTTTTGATTTCTGGATTTCCGTTTTCCATGACAACTGGGTTACCAACGACTTCCAGCATGGCACGGTCATTTTCTTCGTCACCGATCGCCATGGTTTCATCTTTGGTCAATCCGAGTTTTTCAGCTAGGTGAGTGATGGCTGAACCTTTGTCCACATTCTTTTTAAGGAGTTCGAGGTAGAAAGGAGCAGATTTGTTGATAGAGTAGCGTTCGTAAAATTCTGCTGGAATTTTTTCAATCGCAGCATCGAGAATCTCAGGCTCATCGATGAACATACACTTGACGATTTCCTTGTCAGCCATTTCTTCAGGTGTACGGTAGAAGATAGGCATGCTGACGAGGGTTGATTCGTGCACTGTATATTTTCCGATATTGCGATTTGCAGTGTAGATTCCATCCTTGGTAATGGCATGCATGTGGACACCGAGCTTGCGACTGAGGAATTCCATATCCAGATAATCCTCATAGGTCAAGGATTCACTAATAATCTCATGACCTGTAGCAGTTTCTTGGACAAGGGCACCGTTGAAGGTCACCACATAGTCACCCTCGTCTCTCAACTGCAATTCGTCCAGAAGTTTGGCAACACCTGCGATAGGGCGGCCAGTTGCAATGACGACTTTGACACCAGCTTCTTTGGCATCTTGGATGGCAGAAAAGACTTCAGGAGTGATTTCCTTTTGGCTGTTGACTAGGGTTCCGTCAATATCGACGGCAATTAGTTTAATACTCATAAATTTCCTCTTCTAGTTTTTATTTGGGGTAAAATGATCGTTCTCAATCAAGTGTAAAAATTGCTGGGTGATGCTTGCGAAGATGCTGTTTTGATCCAACATTTCTTTTGGGAAATAGAAACGATTATCTCCGTGGCGACTGCCAGCAAGAGATTGGACGATAGGAGACAGGCTAGAGAGTTCGGCCAGTTCTCCATTTTTTTGTAAAATCTCAATCTGTGTTCGTGGATTTTCAGATTCGGGACGATAGATATCATAAGGGAGGTCAAAGTTCTTATGAATGGCAGTATAGTAGTCGGGATCAAAGCCAATGTCCTCGACCAATTTTCTCATGCTGGCGAGTTGGAATTGATCCTCTTGTGAAAAGGTAATGGATTTAAAGACCTTGCGGTTGACAAAGCGCTGTGATAAGTCTGCTAAAATCTTGTCAGGACTGGTCATCCAGAGTTGGAAGTAGGTATTCATCACACCATCATCCAGAGCCAGATAATCAGACAAGGTCACATTTTTTTCAAAGAATGGCAGGAGATGTGGAGAAGTTCGGGCAAAGAAGTCCTTGTCTTCTGGATAAAGTTCCTTAGCCCGTTTGAGAAGATTCTGAAGGAGAACTTCCATGGCACGTGTTGCTGGGTGGAAATAAACCTGCATATACATCTGGTAACGGCTGAGGACGTAGTCTTCGATGGCATGCATGCCATTGCGCTGAAAGGCGATACCATTTTCGACAGGACGAATGACTCGGAGGATCCGAGTCAGGTCAAATTCCCCATAGGAAGCTCCTGTAAAATAGGAGTCGCGCAAGAGATAGTCCATGCGGTCTGCATCAATCTGACTAGAAATGAGTTGTACGACCTGCTTGTTAGGATAGGTATGGTCGATGATACTGGCTACCTTTTCTGGGAAATCTGGCGCCACTTGTAGCAGGACTTGGTGAATCTCTGTCTCAGAGCTTTGGATGATTTCCTGAGTAATGGCTTCGTGATCTGTGTCAAAGAGATGTTCAAAAGTATGGGAGTAGGCACCATGCCCAAGGTCATGTAGGAGCGCAGCAGTCATGGTGAGGAGCGATTCAGCAGGATCCCATTCCTTAGGATATTTTTCTTCAAAAATCTCTGTGATACGTCGAGCAATCTCATAGACTCCTAGACAATGGGAGAAGCGACTGTGTTCTCCACCGTGGAAGGTATAACTGGAAGTTCCCAGTTGCTTGATACGGCGCAAGCGTTGAAATTCTTTTGTATTAATCAAGTCATAGATGATTTGATTATCGACATGGATGTAGTTGTGAACTGGGTCACGGAATACTTTTTCGTTCATATGACCATTATAGCAAAATCCTGCTCTTTTTGGTAAAATAGTAGGACAAGAGACAAGAAAGAGGACTTGATGTGAAGATTCGGATGCGAAATACGATTCAGTTTGATGAGCAGTTGGAAGTGATTGACCAGCTTTATGACGTGGAAGTGCATGAAAAAGGAGATTATAGCTACCTGCTTTTCTATAATGAGGAAAAGGAAAAAGTGGTTATTAAATTTCATGGTCAAGAACTGGTGATGAGCCGATTTTCCAATCCCAAGACCATTATGCGCTTTCTAAAGGATAGTGATAGTTTAGCCTATATTCCTACACCTATGGGCATGCAGGAGTTTATCATCCAAACGAGCCATTATCAAGTTGGTGGGCAAAAGATTGAACTAGATTATCAACTACAAAATCAAGAGGGACATCCCTTTGCCAGCTATCAATTGGAAATTACTTGGGGATAAGTATGACTGGGGGCTAGGTTATAGTAACGAAGCTAGTAATATGCGTGAAATCAGGTTTTTGTTGCCCTTTTTGAGCATCTGGGATCTTTATATTTTGCAGATTAAGGTTACAATAACCATTCCATAGCCCATTATTTGTTAAATCTAAGTATAGTTTCCATCTCCCCTTATACTCGTTTCAAATGAGTAGAGTGGATTTGAGACCCAGTAATTTTGATTATGATCTAAGCTACCATTATTATCTTTGCCCAGAGAATCAGGTGTTAATTGATGTACTAAGTATAATAGTAATCTACAAGTATGTGGCACTTGTCCTATATTATCTTTTGTACTATAAGTCAAAACAACTAAAAAGAAATATGGAGATATGTATGGAAAGATAGTTTTGAATTTAGAGAAGAGACTTGACACTAAAAAAAAGAGAAAGGAAAGTTCAAAATAGAAAAAGAGAATTTGGCTTAATTTGACAATTCAAGATCTAAAAATTGATAAAAGGGACAGTGAATATCCCTTTTTATTTTTATAGAATTCAGAATTTTGGATAGAATAAATTGGTAAATAATGAAGAAAATATTTTGGAAAAAATAGACACCAAAAAGGATCTTTGTCTTCCAAATAGTACTAACGTTATCCACGTTGGTTTTTCTTCTTGCTTTCGTGAGTCTTTAAAAAGTAATCTATCTCCTTTTGAGACCTAAGGATAACAACTTTATCTGGATAGGTTTCTTGAATCCACTTGTAGCGTTCCTTAGCGGATTTGCTCCGCCCATCCCAGAGAATCCATCTGATAAACTCCCAATTAAATTGTTCTTGACAACCAGCTGCCATACTTTCTCTGACCTTGCCTCGGTATGTGAGATACCGTTTAAAGGCTCTAAAGAGACAGGTCAATGGAGACAAGTTGAGAAAGATGATTTGGTCAGCTTCTTGCATTCTTTCCTCGTAATAGCACCAAGAATAATTCCCATCGATGACCCAAGCTTCATGCTTGGTGAGAAAGCTTTTCATCTCGGTCAACATCCAGTCGCGGTCGCTGTCTTGCCAACTGGGTTGAAATTGGAGTGTATCCATGTGAAGTTTTGGGATGGAGTAGTAGTTAGATAACTTTTCGGCTAGCGTCGACTTACCAGCACCAGAATATCCGATAATTGCAATTTTCATTTTCTACCTTTTCCTATTTGGAGACAAAAAAACAGCCTCTATGGACTGTTTCTTATTTAGCAAGTTTAGCTGAAAGACGAGCTTTGTCGCGGCTTGCTTTGTTTTTGTGAATCAAACCTTTAGTTTCTGCTTTATCGATAGCTGAGCTAGCAGCACGGAAAAGTTCTTCAGATGGGTTTGCTTCGAAAGCTTTGATAGCAGTACGCATAGCTGATTTTTGAGCTGAGTTCTTTTCGTTTTGTTTAACGTTCAATTCAGCGCGTTTGATAGCTGATTTAATGTTTGCCAATGTTCTTACCTCCATATTTACTAACTATACCATTATATCTGAAAACTTACGTTTTGACAAGGGAAAATTATTTTTTTAAGTAAATTTCATCGATTTCATGGTTCTTGCTTTTATGAAGAATCACTTCCGCACGATTTCTAGTTGGTTCAATATAATTTTGTAGATTTGTGAGATTGATACTGGTCCAGACTTGATGGGCAAAGGATTCCACTTCCCCAATCGGCATTTGAGTAAAACGATAGTAGTAGCTATC
>CABTAV010000146.1:0-4606 GCA_902482895.1 uncultured Streptococcus sp.
GTAAGACCTACCGTCCAGTTTCTCTATGGGTCAATTGGCCTGTTACAGATAACTCTAAACAACACTTAATCTTAGGTGGTGGTGAGAAATTCCTTCATCCGAATGTAGATCCTAGCCTTCTTTCAGGTATCATGTTGAACCCAATGCAACAATCTGAACCTTCTAAGATTGCCCTCTTCTCTGCAGCTCAATATGCATGGAAACAATGGAAGTCAGAAGAAGAAGCTAAGAAAGTAAACGATATCGCCTTCAACTTTGTTGAAAATGGTAAGTTTACAGATAGCGAAGCATCTCTTGCCTTCCGTGAGCTTGGTAAACATATGATCAACCAAAACATGGATGGTCGTGTCGTTAAACTAGAAGAATCGGTAGAACTAGCTCCAAAATTGACAGACTTCATGACTAAGCTCAAAGCGGGTCAAGATGTAACTGCAGAACGTGCAACCTTGCGTGCAGAATTTGCCAAGATTAAAGAAGCGGCTGAGCTTTATAAAGCATCAGGTGATAAAAAGATGGTTGCACAGATCCACTATTGGTTGGAGAACGCAATCGACCAAATGAATGCTCTCGATGCCTTTCTTACAGGAACTGAAGCTATGGCTACAAATGATGCAGCCAAACTTTGGGATAGCTACTATAAAGGTTTGAAATTGTACGAACAGTCTCAAACTCATACCTTCCATTATGTAGACCATCTTGAAAAGGCTGAATTGGGTGTTCAACATATTCGTCCATTTATCCTATCCTTGAAAGAAGTTCTAGCGTCTGAAGTTCAAAAAGTCTTGCATCCAGATCAAATCATCAGCACCTTTATTACTAATCGAACAGGTGTAGAAGGTGGTTTGGCAGAAGTAACGGACGGTGACTTGGCAACTAATGCCTTGATTAAATCACCAAACAGTATTAAGACAGGTGATTATATCGGTATGAAATTCAACAAGCCACTAGATATTCAAACCTTGACATTTGCTATGGGAACTCAGGCAAATCCACGTGATACCTTTAGTAAGGCTGAAGTGCAGTATTTGGATGAAAATGATAACTGGGTAACCTTGAAAGAGCCAAGCTATGTCGGAAATGAATCTATTCTTAAATTTGAGAATCTCCATATTAAGGCAAAAGCAGTTCGTATGGTTGCGACAGAGGATCGTGAAAATACCTGGTTTGCAGTTCAGGAAATTGCGGTTAACCGTCCAGTCGAAAAAGCACGTAGCCAACAAGCAACGACAATTAGTCTTAGTACAAACTTAGTTTATAAACTAAATACTTCAGCCCGTCAAATCACTGATGGCAAGGACAATACAGAAGCCATGATGGCAAATGCGGACGGCAGCAATACGACTCCAGTAGATGCCTGGGCACAACTTGACCTAGGTGAAGTCAAGTCAGTCACTAAAGTTCATCTTCGCCAAGGAACTGGCGATAAACTTGCTGCAGGTGTGCTTGAGTACTCTACAGATGGAACTGCATGGCAAGAGTTGGATCGCCTATCAGGTGAGCAAACTAAGGAAGTGACTAGAGCTATCAATGCTCGTTACATCCGAGTACGTAATACAAAAGCTATCGATCTCTGGTGGCGCATTGCAGACTTCTCTGTTGAGACACGTTCTGGAAATACTGAATTAACAGACACCAACGTGGATGTCTTGAAGGAAACACCGGTATTTGATAGCCTTGGTCGTTATGAACTTCAGATTCCAGCTGGAACTAAGCTCCCTGCTCATAGCTATCTAGGTATGAAGCTTGACCGTATTCATGAAGTCAAGAGCATCCAGCTCCAAGGTCAGGCCAACCCAGCCCTTAGCCTTGAGTACTCTGCAAATGCTCAAGAATGGACACCAGCTAGCCAGTTGACAGACAGATCTGTCGCAACCCACTTGGTTCGTTACGTTCGCTTAGTAAACAAAACAGCTCAGGAACAAGACCTTCCATCAACTTCTCTCCTTGTAACGACTAAAGAAGTGCAACCAACCAAACTAGAATCTACAACTATGGGCATTCATCCAACATATGGAAGTAATGATGTTCGTAAGATTAATAACCTAGATCAATTGTTTGATGGTGTGTACAACAACTTCGTTGAGTTTTCAGACTATGCCCATAAAGATGGCCATGTAACCTTGAAACTTGGTAGCGAACGCACTATCAAGAAGATTAGAGCCTACATCCAAGACGGAACTCAAAACTATCTTCGTGATGGTAAAATCCAAGTCAGCCAGGATGGTAAAACTTGGACAGATGTTGTGACAGTAGGAGATGGTGTGGCCAATAGCCAACACGATGATTCACTGACAGATGGCTGGACACATGATTCTAAGATGCCAGGAAATCGTTACATCGAGGGTGAATTGACGACACCAGTCAAAGCAAACTATCTTCGTGTCCTCTATACAGCTGACTATGATGCTCGTTTTGTAGGATTTACAGAATTGGTGATTAATGATGGCGAATTTGTCAAACCAATCAATGATCCAACTGTAGAAGGAAATGGTGGTGAAAGCCGAGGCAACTTCTATACTAATCTCGTAGATGGAAAAGTCTTGACTAGCTACAAGGCAGAACAAGATAAGGGTGAATTGGTTTACCACTTGTCAGAACCAACCAATGCCAACCATCTACGCCTTGTTTCAAGCCTTCCTGAAGGAGCGAAAGCACGAGTTCAAGCGAGAACACTTAAGGATGGACAAGAAAGTTGGACAGATCTTGGTGCTATTACATCTAGTCTCCAAACCTTTGCTATCCGAAATGGTGGTTCTCTTCTAGATGTTAAACTGGTCTGGGAAGGTGGCAAGGCTGAGTTTTATGAATTGGCGAGCTTCTATCAAGAATTGACAGAAGAACCTGTTCAATCAAGCAAGGGTGAAGAACCAGCACCAGTGCTTGAGGTACCTGAATTTACAGGTGGTGTAAATGCAGTTGAAGCCTTGGTACATGAGCTACCAGCTTATACAGGCCCAGTATCAACTGTAGGCGACCAAGCCGCTCCAACAGTAGAGAAACCTGAGTTCAAGGGTGGTGTCAATGCAGTGATGGCTCTAGTGCATGAATTGCCAGAATACACAGGCCCGCTAGCAACCGTAGGTGACCAAGCCGCACCAACAGTTGAGAAGCCAGAGTTTCAGGGTGGAGTTAACTCAGTTATGGCCTTGAAACATGAGCTTCCAGCCTACACAGGCCCATTGTCAACCGTAGGTGACCAACCAGCTCCGACAGTAGAAAAACCAGAATTTAAGCTAAGTTCGTTAGAAAAATCTCAGACTCCAGAAGCACCAGTTCAAGTTGCCAAGGAAGACAAGAGATTGCCAGAAACTGGTGAAAAACAGTCAGAAACAGCTATTTTCTTGGCAAGTGTTGGGCTAGCCTTATCTGCTATCTTTGTAGCAAAAAGCAAAAAAGAAATTGATTGACTTTGAAAAAAGCGATGTTTCGTAGATGGGCTTTGTCTCCTCTTTTTCTATATGAAGGAATAGATTTATGTTTAAGATGCAAGTCTAATAAACTTTATAGTATAATGAACAGAGAGGAAAAAACGATGAAAGTGATTGATCAATCCTTACTAGAAAAAGTCATTATTGAACGTTCTCGTACCAGTCATAAAGGAGACTATGGCCGTCTGCTGTTGCTTGGTGGGACTTATCCTTATGGTGGTGCTATCATCATGGCTGCTTTGGCAGCTGTTAAAAGTGGAGCTGGTTTGGTGACTGTTGGAACAGATAGGGAAAATATCCCGGCTTTGCACAGTCATTTACCTGAGGCTATGGCCTTTTCTCTTCAAGACCAGCAATTGTTAAAAGAGCAATTGGAGAAGGCAGAAGTGGTCTTAGTGGGGCCTGGTTTACGAGACGATGCTTTTGGAGAAGAACTAGTCAAACAGGTCTTTGCTAATTTAAGCCAAAATCAGATTTTGATTGTAGATGGAGGTGCCTTGACTATTCTTGCTAGAATAAGTTTGTCATTTCCGTCTAACCAGTTTATCTTAACTCCCCACCAAAAAGAATGGGAAAAGATGTCTGGTATTGCTATTGAAAAGCAAAAGGAAGCTGCAACGGCTAGTGCCCTGACTTTCTTTCCTCAAGGAACAATTTTGGTGGAGAAAGGTCCAGCTACTCGTATTTGGCAAGTTGGCCAATCTGATTATTACCAGTTACAAGTTGGCGGTCCCTATCAGGCGACTGGGGGAATGGGAGATACTCTGGCTGGGATAATTGCAGGATTTGCAGGCCAGTTTAAGCAAGCGAGTCTCTATGAACGTGTGGCAGTAGCGACTCATCTTCATTCAGCCGCAGCCCAAGAACTAGCTCAAGAACATTATGTGGTCTTGCCGACGGAAATCAGCAGTTGTTTGCCTAAAACAATGAAAAAAATATCTCAAAAAGAGTCTGAGACAAAATAATTCTCAGCCACAAAAAAGCTAGAGATTTCCAATTGTGGAACTCTAGCTTTTTAATTTTGAGTCGTTCTCTTATTGTATTTTAGGAGGTTGTTAGCCATAAGTACCAATCCCATGTCAATTCTCACTTGACGCTTCTCTCTCAGATTACATCTCTTGTAACCCAAACAAGCCTTTATCTGCCCAAAGACAGGTTCCACATCAATCTTGCGTTGA
>CABTAV010000147.1:0-4553 GCA_902482895.1 uncultured Streptococcus sp.
TTCCACCATAAAAATCCGTTTTAGACTAATTTCCACTTTGGTTGGGCAAGTGGAAGTTACTTTGAGAAGTTACCCAATTAATAATTGCATGTCAATATTTGTATTGTGAAACTAGTTTCAGAAATATATAGTCTTAAAGTATGTCCACTGCCAATGGTTTTTTCAATATTTAAAAGGAGAGAACCAATTTGGTCCTCTCCAGGGTATAATTTTCCACCAACCCACTACAGTTGACAAAGAGCCGTTATTCTCAAATGAGACAACTCCTTTTAGTTTTTATAACCTCAGCTTCTCGGTCTCTTACCTACTTTTAATAGAAAGACTACGAAGGACGATTCTTAAAGTAGTCAGATTGTGCAATATCGAAAGATTAGATGGGCTTAACCAATTTAACAACCCAAATCCAATTAAACTTCCATTTATTACAACTGTTTCTTGAATATTTCTTTGAATTAATTTCTGCAACGATTCAGATAAAGAATTCAATTCCTCGAAGAAATCTAAACGATTATCTAATAATAAAATATCACTCATCTGCTTAGAAATATCAGCACTTTCATTCATCACAACCCCAATATCTGCAAGCGTCAAGGCAGCAGAGTCGTTTAACCCGTCTCCAACCATCAAAATAGTTCGGCCAGCTTTCTGTAATTCCTGAACCAACTGAAACTTACCATCTGGTTTTAAATCAGTATAAACGTTGTCAAATGGCAGATCTTTAACCAACTCTTCTGTTCTAGCCAACGTATCACCAGTTGCCAGAATCAGTTTTTTCCCTTGGCGCTTTAGCTTTTTCAATGCAACTTTCGCCTCGCTTCTCAAGGGAGTGTGGATACAAAACATCCCAATTAATTCTTTCTTATAAGCCAAAAACAATAAATTGTAATGAGTCTTATATTGCTCAATCAAGGCCAGCTGCTCAGAACTAATTCTTACCTGTTCGTCTTGCATTAGTACATAATTTCCAATGACAACCGATTGACCATCAATTTGCGATTTAATCCCTTTGCTTGCAACATACTGAAGCTTGCCATGCATTTCTTCGTGTTCAATGCCTTCAATTTCAGCTTGTTTAACAATTGCATTGGCAATAGGATGATAGATATGTTCCTCCAAACATGCACTTATTCTTAAAATATCTTTCTCAGTATAATCTCCGAAAGGAAGAACCTTTTCAACCAAAGGATAACTCGTCGTGATGGTACCCGTTTTATCAAACAAGAAAGTATCCACTTCCAGATATTTTTCTAATACATCACCATCTTTAATAACCATTTCTCGATTTAGACCTTCCTTTATGGCCGTAAGGTAGGCTACAGGTGTGGATATTTTTAGAGCACATGAAAAATCCACCAATAAAAAGGAAATGGCTTTTGAAAACGAACCTGTTAACAGATAAGTCAAACCAGCACCTAAGAAGTTATATTTTACAACCTTGTCTGCCATCCTAATAAAATGACGTTGTTTTGTCTTCTTACTCTCTTCAGATTTTTTCATCAGATTGATGAGTTGCAAAATACGACTGTTTATCTGATTATCAGTCACACGAATTCTTAACTCTCCTGTTTCCAAAACAGTATTCGCACATACAGAATCTCCCTCTTTCTTTTCAACAGGGAAGCTCTCTCCAGTCAAGGAACTCTCATTGACCATGCCTAATCCTGAAACCACTTGGCCGTCAAACAAGATTTCATTACCTTGGGAGACAACTAATACATCACCTACTTGAACATCAGAACTCTTGATGCTGATGACCATGTCTCCCCGCACTAAGAAAACATCACTTTCTTTAGCAAGAAGGCTTTGTTCCAAATCTGTTGCTGTTTTTTTTAAAGACCACTGATCCAGATGATTACCCAAATCAAGCATAAACATGATGTTGCTAGCTGTCTTGGATTGGTTCATAAACAAGGACAACAAAATGGCCGAACAGTCCAAGACCTCCATGGTTAGTTCCTTGCGCGCTAAAGTTTGATAGGCTTCTTTGACATAACCCAAAGCCTGATAACAAGTCCAAATATAACGAATAGGGTAGGGTACAAAACTTCGAAACAGCAAACGCTTAATCGCTGCACCCGATACAATTGAATAAGCACTCTCTTCTCTACGAATGGGAAGAGTCATCAAGTCCGAAACTTTCCCCTTGTCAATTTTTTTTAAAAAGGCCTCTGCATTTTCTAATACAGAGAAGCCTTCTTTCATACGTAGAGTAAAGTGCTGCTGATCCATATAAAACTGAATAGAGTCGATCCCTTTTTCATCTTTAGCCAAGGAACGAAGATAATCTTGAATATCCAAGGTCAGTGAAAACGAGGACGATAATCGGATATGTTGATATCCTCTGTGTAGCACTTTAAAAGACATATTATTCACCTGTCAGGCTATCTAATTGTTCTTCTTTCTTTTCCTGTTCGTATAAATATTTAGCGTCTTGTAAAACATCATCACCGTGTTGTTTTACAACAGAAACAGATGCATCCAGTCCATCTTTCAATTTGTAAGCTTTAGCCAAGGCCTTAGAATAGCCTTTCTTAGCTTCTTTACTTGCTAAGACTTTCAAGCCAAGCGTCCCAAATGCTACCCCTCCTAAGAAGAGAGATGATTTTTTCGCAACTTTTGCGACGTTTAATACTTCTTTTAACATGTTTATTTCCTCCTTGTAACTATTGTAGCGAAAAATGACAGCAAAAGCAATTGCTGATATCTGATATATAGATAAAATTCTCTATACTGATATTTAATTATATTATGATGAAAACAATATACTTTATTTTTTGATACTGTCAATAATTATGTGTAAACACTTAAGTAGAGTTACGGAGTGTTAATTAAATAAGCTTTCAAGTGTATCAGAACATTGACCAAACCCTTTATGGATTCGTTGACTTTGCTTGAAATTATAATCTTCAAACAACGTAACTAAGTAACGTTCCAGAGCCTCCTCATTAGGAAAAAGAACCTTCTTTTTCGTTTGATGTTTGATTTCTTTGTTAAGAGACTCAATGAGGTTTGTCGAATACATGCTGTGCCAAATCTGGTAGGGAAACTGATAAAAAGTTAAAAGATTATCCGTCTTCTCCAGACTTTCCATGACTTTCCTATACTTTGGTTTCCATTCGGCGAGAAAGTCCTCTAAAGCTTGTCCTGCCATTTCTAAATTTTCAGCACGATAAATCATTATAAATTGCCCCAGAATAACCGCTCTATCTGCTCGTTTCACTTTACTAGCTAGATTTCGACTAATATGAATTAAGCAACATTGTTGTTTAGCTAATGGGTGAGCCTGACTGATAATCTGCTCAAGCCCCTTAAAGCCATCTGTAACTACAAGAGAAATCTGTTGGATTCCTTGGTTTTGAAGCTTGTCTAACAGGGTGGACCAAGAAGCATTGTTTTCTTGAGGCAACTGTGCATAGCATATCTCTATGCGACTAAAGTCGCTAGAGCTATCCTAATTGCGCACCGCCAGTTCTCATAGAAAAAAACACCTTGCAAGATGCAAAGTGTTTTCGTTTGTATTCTGCTGTCCAGTAACGAATTAACGTTTACTAAATTGTGATGCTTTACGGGCCTTTTTCAAGCCTGGTTTGGAAAGTATGAATTTCAGTTGGACTAAAAACAGCGTAATATCAAGACTTTTCTCCGCTTTTATAAAAGCGTTTTTCCAATCAAATTCAACTAATTTTATCTAAATGGTGTGGATTTTACCCCCAAAATTACAGAGAATGGAGCTGATAAACACTAAACGTTCACACCATTAGTTAAATGATTTTTTTCATCATTTTTCTTAGATGATAGAACTTCTAATTTATTTCTTATTCAAGCAAAAACAACCTGCTATAAGTAAGAAAGAGGAAGATACAAGAAAAACACGGCGTAAAAACCGATTCAGTTCATTGTCCTCAATCCTTGTCTGCTTCATTTTCTTTTACGAGATCGTTTTGTGAATCTTTTTCAGAGAGTTTTTGATCAATATACTTGTCAATGTTTTCATAAAATTCCTTGGTCGCTTCACTATCTAATGTTGGCGAGTTCTGAACTTGATTCACTTTCAATTGAACAGATTGAATACCGTAAGAGGCTTGTTTTTGGTGGAGTGTTTCTAATTCTTCTTCTGAAATCGGATCTCCAACAACCGTCAAGACCAATTCATTGTTACTTGACTTGTAGACTTGATTAATAACCGTATAATTGGCGAACTCTTTTCCTACAAACTGTTTGATCCCTTCTTTGCGCGCTTGTTCTATTGTCAGAGTAACTGCCGAATAGCTAGCTGGAAGAATCAACAATACAATCAAAGAAATCAAGCCAATTCTCATTTTAATGCTCAGCTCTTTAAATGAAGTTAAAGGAGATTTTCTCATCAAAATTCTTGTTCCAACAATGTTGGCTAGCATGATAAAGACACAGTTGATCAAGAAAAGATAGAGAGCCCCCAATAAAAATCGTACATTCCCATTAGCTAAACCATAGCCAGCAGTACAGATAGGCGGCATCAAAGCTGTAGCAATGGCTACTCCTGGCACGATATTGTTTGCTTCTTTTTTCCTTGA
>CABTAV010000148.1:0-4543 GCA_902482895.1 uncultured Streptococcus sp.
ACACTACGAGATAGTGCCCTTCATCATTCCAAAACTTGCCCAATACCTCAGCGTCTTTCAGTTCCACTTTCTGGTTCATATAGTCGCTTTTATACTCAATTTGTGGTGCATCTTTTACCCCAGCAGTAGAAAAACTACTACCAATAAAGATAAAAGCATAAAACAGCACCACAGCAATTCCCAAGAATTTAAAGATTTTATAATTTGTATTATTGTTTTCCATGTTAGTATATTCCTTTTCTTTCTGTTTTGTGTTTTCTTAAATCCAAAGGGGGAAAAATACTCCCTTATCCCACTAGATCATTAAGCTAACTTTTTCAATCACTTCTTGGATCTCATCTAGCGATACTAGAAACCATTCTTTAGGGACAAAGCTCTCTCCATTTGGTGCTATTAATTCCATATCTAACTGCTTGTCTGCAAAATAATGATGAAGAGTCGTTTCTAATTTTCGAGCGCTGAAATTTTGAACCTCAAAACTAGCTACTAAACGGACAGGAGCATAAAGATAGGTTCCTTCTCTTTCTGCATTTGCTAACCGTTTTGCAATTTGATCCTCTGTAAAACCGATTTTATAGAGATTACTGATATTGGCAATTTGAGGATTGCTACTCAAGGATTTCACTACATAGATATATCCAGTTGTAATACGTTCGCTTGGACTAATACCAGTCATCACATCTTCTATCAATTCTGTTACCATTCGTCCATGGCGCGTTCTATCGTGCAGATTAGATACAAAGGAGCGGAGTAAGGCCTTCTTATTTTCTGTACCATTTTCATACACGAGATGAAGTTCAGCATTAGTATAGCCATTCTTGTCAGTGAAGTCTTCTCCTTTAGAAACAACATAAACCATTACTCCATTATCCACATAGAACATACCAGGTTTAATTTCTTTTTCTTTTATCACATCAGACTTTCTGACTTGACGACGACCTTCACTAATTTCATCATGAACACGAGTAAATAATCCCTGATAATCTTCAAAATTTCCCATCCGTTTACGTGTTCGTGTTTTATCCCGCGCTTGAATCGTTCGTTTATAACGTGAGACATCAAATAAAGATTTCTCAGCACTATTCACTGACTCAAACAATTCATCTGATAAAATATCTGTTAAACTAGCAGGACTTGAAATAGGGGGCTCGGACTCAACTATATCTATTTTTAGTAGCCCAAATTCATCATAAGGTTCTAACTTTCGGATGCTATCAGGAGATTTTCTAATACCATTCAATCGAGAAAATAAACTGCGTTCTTTAATATTTCTAGACTTTTGTGGCTCTTGCCCATTATTTTCTCTCACCCAATCTATGATTTCTAAAAATTTCTCCACTTCGTGATCTATAACTATTTTTTTCATAGGTTTTAAAGGAGCTATTAAATGTTCAAAATCAGAATCATTAAAAATGTCATTTAAGTTTTTGAAATCATTCATTACCGCTCTCCATCTTCAGCTTCATCTGAGACAATTGTAACAAAGCATACGCAAGTCTCTGTTCGTACTTATCGTGACTTGATTTATCTGGATGACGACCATTTTCATTTAAAAATTGCTTAATTTGAGGATAAAGAATTAACAGTTCTTCTTCAGAAAACTCCATCTTCTGACCATCCATATAATCTTGTATTAGACGCAAAGTCGGAGCATCAATTTCACGTGATATAACTTCGTAAGCTCTCTGGAAAGGATTGATCTGATCAATCAAATCAATAGACAACTCATCAATATTCACAAATTTATCTGCCATTTTTAGGAAATCTGTTTGCCCTACTCCCTCTTTCCGTTCAGCTGATTGAACGACCGATTGACTAATAAACTGTTGACGAACTTCTTCAACTTCAGCCCCACTTAAGTCAGGATAGATTTGTTTAATGATGGCTGGAATCATCTGCTTATTAATGACTTCTGCATCCGTTCCCGCAGCAATTGCAGTTTGGATACGCGGTTCTTGCAATATACTAGCACGTAAGTCATTCAAATCATTTTCTATGATATCCTTTGTTCTCTGTGTACTAGGCTCTTTTAAGCCTTTAACGAATATTTCGGCACCAGAAGATTTCTGGTCTTCTCGGTCTTTTCGTTTGAACTTGAAATTTGGCGCTAAAACAGACTCCATCAATAGACTAGCTGTAATGGCCTTCATAACATTATTCACAGCAAAGAAAACTTCATCATCTTGAGCATCTGGTTGAGAAATGAGATTGGTAAATTGAGCGTGTGACTTATTGGAACTATCGCGTGTTACTCGACCTATAATCTGAACAATTTCTGTTAGCGACTGACGATAGCCAATCGTCAAAGCATACTCAGCATAAGGCCAGTCAAAACCTTCTTTAGCCATACCAAGTGCGATAATGATATCGAGATCATCTAAACTGGTCATCTTGTTTAGATAATCCTGTACTTTTTCACGCCCTTCTTCTGTGACAAGGTCAGCGACCTTCAATACACGACCTGTTTCCTCAGTAACTAACCATAATCCAGTCTTAGGATCTGGAACTGCTTGCCCTAGTTCATCTAAAATTCGGTCAACTTCATCATACTTATCCTTGGTTGATTCACCTGAGTTTACATTGGGAATATGAATGATAGTTTTCTTACTCGTGTCCAGTACTTCGTGCAAGGCATCTGTGTAACGACCACGATAAAAGTTATAACCCATGGCAAAACTTTTCAGATATTTGTACCCCTCCAACTGTTCATAATAAGTATAGGATACCTTATCAAATTTTTGCTCATCTTCAGGTGCCAAAATAGGGACAGAATCTCCACGGAAATAAGACCCTGTCATAGCCACTACATGGGCTGTTGAATTGGCTAATATGTTTCTCAAGGCATTCCCTAAAACTGAATTATCATCTTGAGATACATGATGAAATTCATCGATAGCTAAAAGAACATCATTAAAATCACTATCAGACAGCTGTTCAAAGGCAAAACGCAAGGTAGCATGCGTACAGATTAGAACTCTATCGTCAGGTGACTCTGAATGCATAAAGTCTACAAACTGTTTTACCTTACTTTTGCTGGTCCCTTGTTCAGTCAAATTATTTTTGGGAAGAACTTCCCAATCCCAGTAAAAACTATACTCTGTCAATTTTGTTGAACGAAACGATTTTCCGATAGACCTTTCTGGAACAGCTATAATAGCTTTTTTCAGACCTTGAGCATGTAATTTATCAAGAGCAATAAACATCAAAGCTCTCGACTTACCAGATGCAGGAGGCGCCTTAATCAATAAGTGTTGAGAAGTTCTCTTAGCATATACCCGCTCCTGCATTTCACGCATACCAAGTGCATTATTTGATTGACTAGCACCTGTACCATTGTAATTAATTTCAAATATATTTGAGGTCATTTCGCTTCCTTTTCTGTCATTTCTTTATACAGGTTCAATAAGACACTGAGCCTTTCTTCATCTGATTCAAAAGGCTTTTGCTGGTAGGCACGTTCTACGATACCATCAATTTTTTCATGTGCTTGACGAAGACGTTCGTTCATCGGTTTATTGGCTCCACCGTACAATTCAGCCAAGGTTCCACCTTCTTCTTCTCGAACATCTAGCATTTCAAAAACAGCTTCTTCAAGCATATTTTTCCGACTATCTGAAAGTTCTGGGATTGGGAATGTATTATAAACCAGTCCAGCTGAATAACTATATCGAGTTTCTAATTTCCCACCGATCGCTTGAAACCATTTTATATGCATTTTAGAAACAAGACATCCAAGTAGCCAAATTGGAGTATCATACACAATATAGCAACGATTTGAAATAATTGTATCGTCTCCCACAAATCCCATTGGTATATAATCTCTATCTTCTGAAGTAACAGCAGGAACTAACAGTTGAAACTTCCCTTCTATTTTCCCCTTAGAAAACATATCATCCCATTCACCACGTTGAACAAATTTCCATGGTGTGGATGCAGTTTCTCTTGTTCCAGCAGCCTTAGAATTCAGGCGTTCTTGCCTTACATTTTCAAATAATTGATGGAATTCCTGGATCTTATCTAATTTAGTATATTCATCTTGATCAATCCAAATAGTATATCTAAAATTTCCATTGATATACTCATCTGCTCCAATATACTTTTTAAAATACACTTCAGTTTCAGGATATCTTTGAACTAATTGATTTTTATCATCATTTGTCAGTATTAGATATTTACTTCTTGGCATATTCCCAAAGACTATTTTTGGAAAATTATTTAACTTCTCTGAATCATTGTGATTAGATACAATAATATCATCTGCAAAAGCTAGATAGGGATTTATATTCTTTCCATAACTCTCTCCCTTATCACTATATATAATTCTTTTCTTATCATTTTTATTTGAAAATCCAATGATAGTAACTGTAACCCCTGCATTATGGGCCGCGCTATTATTCCATTTAAACGATTGATATGCAAAGGAAATTTGGCCATATTGTAGAAGAACACTCCACAAAATTGAAACTTGCTCACCTTGATTTATTGAATTTGTTGTTACAAAAGCATATTGAGCATTTTTACCATAAATAAGGTGAGTTGCCTT
>CABTAV010000149.1:0-4471 GCA_902482895.1 uncultured Streptococcus sp.
CGAATTGCTCCTTTAAATTTATCAGGAGGCACATGCTGGGCAAGCAAGCTCTCAAATTTCGCCCTGGCATTTTTCAGATCCTCTGGCTCATAAAAGATTGGCTTACCAAATCTCACGTTTACCTTTTTTTGCTGGTGAGTCGTAGTCGGAATTTTTTGCATAGGTAAAAAGAATTCAATAGACATTTTTATAAATGTACTCCTTTTCTTTTTTAAATTTCGCTTTTAGTCCATGGACCTTGTATATGACAGGGTGCGTTTTTAGCAACCCTGTCTATACAGGTATGGACATGATGGACGACAGGACATTATCTATATATATAATATATAGTTGTCTGTCGCACGACACTACCGTATTTTATGGTTCTGTCGCGACAACGACACGACCGTATTTTTTATAGTGCTGTCGCTGATTTTATTACAGGGATAATATTGCCTGTATTTTTATCTATTTGGTATTTTTTAGATGTTTTTATTCGTCTTTCGACAGTCCTAACTGTTATACCTAAATAATCGGCCACATCCTCTTTCGATGGTGGTTCACCGTAATTTGCTTTTTCGATAGCTTCGTCAAACTCTATCAGCTTTTGCTTTTTATCTTCCTTCGCATTCTTTTTGCGAGTTTCTTTAGCTCTTTGCCAGCTCGGTTTATCATCGTCCAGCTTAATATCCGCAAGCACGCCTGTTTCATCAAGCGCGTGTACTGGATAACTAAACCACATGTTCACTGGCTTAAACTTGGCAAATTCTCGGAGCGTGCCTTCGACTCGCCACGCAGTCGCTATCTGGACCTTATTGCGTACTTCCTCGAGCTTGTCTACATAAGGAGCACGAGCCATGACATCAGGGATGCCTTTCTCGAAATGTGTCCGCATCTGCGCAGGGCTTAAGAGGTCATCTAGCCCGACATTCTGTTGGTAATAGGAATTATTTCGCTCTTGCAAAGCCTGTTTATATACTTCGCACGCTGCCTGATTCAGCCTTTGAGTAAGTAATTCCTCTGACACTTCTAGCTCTACTAAGTCGATAAGCGCGTCAGGATCCCGAGCGAATACACCCGAACCACTAGCGCGATCCATGGACTTCTTGCCACCTTGAGAACCCTTAGAGTGGTGGTGACAGTAGATAACACTAGAACCTAACTCTGTGGCCACTTTATCAAATTGATTCGTAAAATGTGCCATCTGGTCTGCGCTATTCTCGTCACCCGTCAGGACCTTGTAAATCGGGTCGATGATGACTGCGATATAATTCTTTTTCAAAGCTCGACGAATGAGCTTAGGTGCTAGCTTGTCCATCGGTACGGTCTTCCCACGTAGATTCCAGATATCGATGTTGTTGATATTTTGCGGAGCCAATCCCATTGCATGGTAGACATCGCGGAAACGATGCAAGGCAGACGGTCTGTCTAGCTCCAAATTAACATAAAGGACACGCCCCTGCGTACAATCCCAGCCTAGCCACTTCTTGCCCTCGGCAATAGCGATTGACATCTCAATCAAAGCGAATGACTTACCAGCTTTTGAAGGCCCGGCAATCAGCATCTTATGACCTTGACGAAGCACGCCTTTAATCAGCTCAGGCGCCAATTCTGGCAAATTATCCCAACTGTCGGCCAATCCTTCAGGATCAGGTAAATCATCGTTCAAGTCTTCGATGTATTGGTACCACTCGTCCCAATCAGCTTTACCAATGTTGGTATCTACTAGAAATTGCTTCTGGCCATTTCGGATGAAACCTGGCATGCGCGAAAGTCTACTTGGATTTTTATTTTGAGTATCAACTATAATTCCGTTCTTCTGACAGATTTTATAAAGATAATCAACCCGATTCCGATACTCTTCATAATTCTTAGCATCTACTTTGACGATGGCATGCAATGACTTGTTCCCACTGTGTACTAAGGCTGCAATTGGCAATTCAAGTTCTTTGTAGATGGCGTTTTGTTTATCGATCGGCATACTGTCGGATTCGACCAGAGCATATCTGAAATCCGTCACATTTTCATTTTTAGCGCCCTTTCCGTCCATTGGATTGAATCGAACCCATGCGCCAGCTTCTTCGTGATAGTCCCCAAGAACACCTCCAATATCTCCATTACATTCTTGTAAGAGTTGAATCAATTCACCAGCTGTGCGGTCGTAAGCTCCTTTGGTTGGCAACCATTTGACAATCTTTCCCGTTTTGTCATCAGTCTTTGGATAGCATTTGGTCACATAACCTACATTTTCGCCAGCTTCAAAAAGTGTTTCAAGGTATTTGATGATTTCCTGAACTGGATTCCAAATAGTCGGCTCGTGGATTTCCTTGCCCTCGATCCAATCTTTATCAATGACACGATAATCACGGTCAATTGTATCTGTCCAACCTAGCTCATGAGCGTTCTCGCTATCGTAGCCAGATTGCGACACCCAGCCGTTTTCTTTTGCAAGTTGGGTAATAGTCGCACCCGTCACGATAGTTCCTGCTTCCTCGTTGAAGGTATCCCATTTCTTGAAACACTCGAATTTCTTGTATCGACTATCATTTTGTGACCAGTTATCCCAGTCAGATGCCGTGTAGCCTTCGTGTTTTAAGGCCATGCCCACATTTATCCATGTCTGGTAGTCTACCGTGGCAGGATTGATGTAATCCAGCAACGGCAACAAATTAAAATCATTCTCTGCCACTGTTTTCTCCTTTAAAATAATTTTATTTGTGACTTATAATTTTCAAGTCTCTGTTTTGCTGAGTTGAAAATATCTTCGTCTAATTCGCAACCTACATAGTTAAATCCCATTTCTTCACAAGCTATTAGGCTGCTTGCTGAGCCGACGTGTGTGTCTAGGATTTTATCTCCATCACTTGCATAGTTTTGTAATAGCCAAATATATAAATTAACCGGCTTTTGCGTTGGATGGATTCTAATTTCATTCAAGGACTTATTCCCTTGTTGTATATGGCCTTCAGAGATTGATTTACCTTGCATCATACCATTCCACATATAGCGAAATAGTCGTGTGCTATCATGTAAGCTGCAGTATGCTATCTCACAATCTGAAAAACTTGACTGGCCATTAACTTTATCCCAAACGATACGGCCGGGTCCGAAAGGATAATCAAAATAATTCACACCCCAAATGATTTGATTTTTAGATACCCTGAAAAGTTCATCAAAATAATCTCTGTTTGGAATTTGCCACTCTGAGGTTTCGCCATAAAGCCTATTGACGCCAATCGGACTGACTTTTCGACCATAGTATTTTCTTTTTTCTGGTCCGCTGAAATATGGAGGGTCTACAATAGCCAAGTCAAAATATTTATCTGGATATTGACGCATTACATCAAGGCAATTATCTAAAATAAACTTTCCTTTCATCCTAACTCCTTTGCTATCGCCTCAATCACATTGACTGTCACGCTATTTCCTGCTTGCTTGTATAATTGAGAATTGCTATTTACCTCTTGAGCTTTATCAAAAGCCCAATCTGGAAAACCTTGTAACCTCCAGCATTCTCTAGGTGTTAGCTTGCGGATTCGAAATCCATCTGATAAATGATTGTTTTCGTGATAGCTATTACTTGTCAAAGTAGGAGCGATGTCATGTTCTCCGCCTTGATTATAACCATGACCTCGTTGAATGATTTTAGGTTCAAGTCCTCCGCCTTGATAGGCTCTGATAGTTGGTGCGATGCCGTCTGTTTCGTAAACCACCCCACATTGATTAAAATTGGGTTGCAATACCCCAAATTGTTTTATAGTATTACTTTTTATGGCTATCTTCTGCCCTTCTCCCTTGTTCGTTGTGAGTGTAGGAGCTAGGCCGTCAGCTTGATAGACTTCTCCATTCATGCCATTTCCAGATGGATTTACATTACCAATTTTTATGACTGATTGGCTACTAGTTGGCTGATTTTCTCCACTGAGAGGAAATAAGAATCTGGAACGGTATCTTCTAGAATGTCCGATAATGAACACACGTTCCCGATTTTGGGGGACTCCGAAATCCTTGCTGTTAAGCACTTGCCATTCCACATTGTACCCCAATTCATCCAAGGTTGAGACAATGGTCTCAAACGTAATTCCGTTTTCATGATTGAGGAGTCCTTTGACATTCTCAAGGAATAGATATTTAGGTCTGAGAATAGATGCGAACCTAGCAATCTCAAAGAACAAAGTTCCTCGAGTATCTTCAAAACCTCGTCTGTTTCCTGCAATCGAGAAAGCCTGACACGGAAATCCTCCACAGATAATGTCCACACGTCCGATTCCTCGAATAAACTCGTCTGATACTGTTGTGATGTCATGTAATTCTAGTTCTCCCTTCGTGTCGTGTATAGCTTGATAACTAGCTCTTGCGAATTTGTCAATTTCGCAAAAACCAACACATTCATGACCCGCGGATTCCATTCCAAGACGAAATCCACCAATTCCTGCAAATAGATCCAAAAATTTCATACATCACCCCGGCACATATTCAGCTGGTCGCACGC
>CABTAV010000150.1:0-4389 GCA_902482895.1 uncultured Streptococcus sp.
ATACTCAATGAAAATCAAAGAGCAAACTAGGAAACTAGCCGCAGGCTGTACTTGAGTACGGCAAGGCGACGTTGACGTGGTTTGAAGAGATTTTCGAAGAGTATGAGTTTGAAGTTGCTTATTTCAAGCCTTTTTGTGCGTCTTCAATCATGAGTTTTGTTGATTCAAGCCCGCCACCACTTAGATACCAGAGGTCTGGTGTTAGTTGGATAATCTTACCATTTTTAGCGGCAGGAGTTTCAGCGATAAGGGCATTTTCTAGGACACCGTCGTTGCTGGAGTTGTCCCCACCGATGGCAAGGGTACGGTTGATAACAAAGAGGATGTCAGGATTGATTTCTTTGACACTTTCAAAGCTGACTTCTTGTCCGTGGCGAGAGTCTTCAAATTGAGTGTCAGTTGGCTTGAATTTCAAGGTTTGGTACAAGAAAGAGAAACGAGATTGGGCACCAAAGGCTGCCATTTTTCCTTCATTGAGGAGGATAGCAAGGGCTTTTTTGTCAGAACTTTCGTTTTTAGTTGCGACTTCTTGGATGCTCTTGTCTAGCTTAGCTAATTCTTCTTTGGCTTTCTGTGTACCAGTTTCACCAAAGGCGCTTGCTAAGGATTCGATATTAGTCTTGGTAGAAGTCCAGTAGTCATCTTTGCCTGCTTGGAAGAGAACAGTCGGAGCGATTTCGTTGAACTTATCTACGAATTTTTGGGTACGTGGTGAAGCGATAATTAGGTCTGGTTCAAGAGCAGCAAGGGCTTCTAGGTCTGGCTCAACCATAGAACCAACATTTTTAACTTTTCCAGCTAGGTCTTTAAGATAAGTCGGAACAGTTTTTGTAGGCATTCCGACGATATTCTTTTCAAAACCTAAAGCGCGAATAGTATCCGCAGCACCGAGGTCAAAGGTCACAATCTTTTCAGGAACCTTTGAAAGTTTGACCTCGTCTAGTGAGCTTTTAATGATTACTTCTGTTGGAGCAGAGCTGTTTGTTTCCGACTTACTAGTGCTTGAGTTTGTGTTTGTACTACATGCACCAAGTAGGAGCAAGAAACTAGCCATTAGGGCAGTGAGGTAAAGTTTAAGGGATGTTTTCATGATTTCTCCTTTTTAAAATGTGATAACGATTTGGGGAGTCTCTAGGTTTTATTGACTAAGAGACTGAAGGTTCTATAACTTGAGTTTCTATGTTACTAGCTATAGATACAGATCTTTTTGCCATTGATATCAGCTAGCGTGATGGGAATCTCATAGAGTTGACTGAGCAGATCAGCCTGCATGATTTGATTTGTGGTTCCCTTGCGAAAGACTTGGCCGTCCTTGAAGGCGACAATTTCATCTGCATACTGGCTGGCCATGTTGATATCGTGGAGGACGATGATAATGGTCTTGCCGAGTTCCTCCACCAGTCGCTTGAGAATCTGCATCATGCTGACACTTTGTTTGATGTCGAGATTGTTGAGTGGTTCGTCCAGCAAGATAAAGTCTGTATCCTGGGCCAGTACCATAGCGATAAAGACTCGCTGGAGTTGTCCCCCAGATAGGCTATCGATGTAGCGGTCTTTTAAGTCTGTCAGTTCCAGATAGTCCAGAGTTTCTCGGATTTTTTCCCAGTCATCTGCCCTCAATCGACCTCGACTGTAGGGAAAACGTCCAAAACTGACCAGTTCTTCAACAGTCAATTTGGCTTGGTAATTGATTTTCTGTTTTAGGATAGTCAGTTCTTGGGCCAGTTCTTGCGAATTCCAACTCTCGATTTCACGACCTTTGATACTGAGAATTCCCTGATCTTTCTTGGTCAGTCTGCTCATGATGGAGAGGAGAGTCGATTTTCCAGCACCATTTGGACCAATAAAGGCTGTTAGTTTCTGAGGACTGACTTCAAGTGAAATGTCTTGCAGAATATCCTGTTTTTGAATGGATTTGTCAATGTTTTCCAGTTTCACTGACGCGCCCTCCTATAAAGTAAGATAAAGAATAAGAAGCCACCTACACTCTCGATGATCATACTGATGCGAATTTCCAGCGCAAAGACTCGTTCAATCAGGGCTTGCCCCAAGGTCAAACTGATAAATCCAACCAGAATGGCTACGATAAAGAGTAGCTTGTGCCGATAGTCTTTGACAATCAGGTAGGTGAGGTTAGCCAGCATAAAGCCGAAGAAGGCCATAGGTCCCACCAAGGCAGTGGCCGTTGAAGTTAAAAGCACGATGCCCCAGAGGAGTTCTCTCTGTTCTTTTTCAACATCGAGTCCCAGTATCTGAGCCGTTTCTCTTTGCAGGTGCAAGACATCCAGAATGACTGCTTTTCGAAAGAAAAAGATTGTCAAAGCGAGGATGATCAGAGAACCGATGGCTAGGATGGGAGTGTTGAGATGCTGAAAGGAAGCAAAGAGACTGTTCTGCAGCTTATCGTATTCATTTGGATCCATCAGGACTTGTAGGAAGGTACTGATATTTCGAAAGAGACTTCCGAGGGCTAGACAGATTAGCAGAATGAAAACCAGATCTTGCTTCATCAGTGTCTTCAAGTAGCCTTGTAAGGCGAGAAAGAAGAGGGATTGGAGCAGAAGCAAGACTAGAAATTCTAAGATAGGAGACTTCCCAAGTTGAAGAAATTTGCTTTCAAAAACTAGTAGCAGGGTTTGTAGTAGGACATAGAAGGACTCGATTCCCAAAATACTTGGCGTCAGGAAGCGATTTTCCGTCAGGGTTTGAAAACTAATGGTCGAAATCCCAGTCGCGATGGCTACCAAGAGATAAACGATGATTTTTTGGGAACGCAACTTCCAAGCAAAGGCAGACAGGTGGGTGATGGGCCAAAAGTAGAGGAGACAAGCACCGATGACCAGAATAATGAGAAGCCAGAAGAGCTTGCTATGTTTGCTTTTAAACTGCATCTTTTCGTCCCCCTCTCCAGAGAAGTAGGATAAAGACGAGGCTACCGATGATTCCTAGCAAGAGACTGACAGACAGCTCATAGGGCCGAATTAGAACTCGGGATAGGATATCGCAGGCCAGAACTAGATTGGCGCCAACCAGAGCGACGATGAGTTTGGTCTGACTTAGATTATCTCCATAGTGCTTGCGAACAAGATTGGGAACGATGACCCCGAGAAATGGCAAGCCACCTACGGTAATCATGGTGACACTAGTCGTTAGCGCCACCAGAAAGAGGGCCAGTTTTTCAAGTAGGGAGTATGAAATCCCCAAACTCTCGCTGGTTTCTTTCCCTAGATTCATGATGGTAAAAGTTTGGGATAATTTCCAAACGGCTACCAGGATAATGAGCCCTAAGAAAAGCCACTCATACTGATGGGTCTGAATCATGGAGAAGGAGCCCTGGGTCCAAGCTGTCATACTCTGAACCAGATTGAAACGGTAGGCGATAACTTCTGTCACAGAACCGATAATCCCGCTATAGATGATTCCAATCAGAGGCAACATCCACCTTTCCTTTACAGAGAAAATAGTCATAAAGGCTAGAAAGAAGAGGGTGAATGTGATGGATGAAACAAAAGCAAAGAGCATCTTTTGGCTCAGACTAGCCGATGGAAAGACAAAGAGGCTCAATACCATTCCTAGTTTGGCGGCTTCAGTGGTCCCAACTGTACTTGGAGCAGCAAACTGATTTTGAGTGATGGTCTGCATGAGAAGGCCTGCCATGCTCATACTAGAGGCAGTCAGAAGAATGCTAATCGTTCTTGGGAGACGGGACTCTTGAAAGAGAAGCCAGGTCTGCTGGTCGAAATCGAAGAGTTTTTCCCACGAAAAATCACTGGTTCCAATGCTAATAGAGAGAAAGACTAGGAGTAGAAGTAAGCCAATTAAATAGTGAGAAAGTTTCATACCCCGTCCTTTCATGTAGATTTGGTATCGAAAGATACCTGCAGATATAAATGTAACACTATTTTTCTAATCTGTCAATAAATTTTCTGACAATTTAATGAATAAAACAAGGAGAGAGTACCAGGACCTTCTCCTCTGTTTTCCTATTCTAAAATGTTTTTGCCTTCTTTAACACGCCAACGATAATCTGATAAAATAATATCTTCGAGGGAGTAGCTAGCCTTCCAATCAAGATATTGTTTAGCTTTTGATGCGTCTGCTAGGACGCTGGCTGGGTCACCAGCACGGCGAGCAACAATTTCGTGTGGTATTTTTTGATTCAGTAATTCTTCAGCAGTTTTAAAGATTTCTTTGACAGTATAGCCTTTTTCAGTTCCTAAGTTAAAGATTTGAGAAGAACTGTCTTCTTGAAATAGGTAGTTCATTCCTTTAACATGAGCCTGTGCAAGGTCCAAGACATGAATGTAATCTCGAATACATGAACCATCACGTGTATCGTAGTCATCTCCAAATATTTTTAGGCTATCATTTTGTCCCAATGCGGTCTTG
>CABTAV010000151.1:0-4327 GCA_902482895.1 uncultured Streptococcus sp.
GGGGAGTGGAAAAACGGTAGTCGCTGGCTTGGCTATGTTTGCGGCGGTGACAGCTGGTTATCAGGCTGCCCTAATGGTACCAACAGAAATCCTCGCAGAGCAACATTTTGAGAGTTTACAGAACCTTTTTCCAGACTTGAAACTGGCTCTCTTGACAGGATCCTTGAAAGCTGCAGAAAAAAGAGAAGTCTTAGAGACTATTGCCAAGGGTGATGCTGATTTGATTATCGGAACTCATGCTCTGATACAGGATGGGGTGGATTATGCTCGTCTAGGTTTGATTATCATCGATGAGCAGCACCGTTTTGGTGTGGGACAAAGGCGTATTTTACGGGAAAAAGGCGACAATCCTGACGTTCTCATGATGACAGCGACTCCCATTCCACGGACGCTGGCCATCACAGCCTTTGGGGATATGGATGTTTCCATTATCGACCAGATGCCAGCAGGGCGGAAGCCTATTGTGACGCGCTGGATTAAGCATGAGCAGCTGCCTCAGGTCTTGACTTGGTTAGAGGGAGAAATTCAAAAAGGTTCCCAAGCCTATGTCATCTCTCCCTTGATTGAAGAATCTGAAGCTCTGGATCTGAAAAATGCCATTGCCTTATCAGAGGAGTTGACGGCTCATTTTGCAGGCAAGGCAGAAGTGGCTCTTCTACACGGTAAGATGAAGAGTGATGAAAAAGACCAGATTATGCAGGATTTCAAAGAGAGAAAGACGGATATTCTGGTTTCGACGACAGTTATCGAGGTCGGGGTCAATGTTCCCAATGCGACCGTCATGATTATCATGGATGCCGATCGCTTCGGTCTTAGCCAGCTTCACCAGCTCAGAGGTCGTGTCGGTCGGGGAGATAAGCAGTCCTATGCTGTTCTCGTTGCTAATCCCAAGACTGATTCTGGGAAAGACCGTATGCGTATCATGACAGAAACCACCAATGGATTTGTCCTAGCGGAGGAAGATTTGAAAATGCGGGGTTCAGGTGAGATTTTTGGAACCAGACAGTCAGGACTGCCAGAGTTTCAAGTGGCTGATATTATCGAAGATTTTCCGATTTTAGAAGAAGCCAGAAAGGTTGCTAGCTACATTAGTTCGATAGAAGGCTGGCAAGAGGATCCAGAGTGGCGTATGATTGCCCTTCATCTGGAAAAGAAAGAACATCTAGATTAAGCTTTCTCTAAGGAAAACTTAAGCTAGCTTTCAGGTTTGACCCTTATACTAGAGTCATCAAAAAGAAACGAGGACTCTCACATGACAGTAACGATTAAAGTAAATTACCAAACCACTTTCCAAAAGAAAGAAGTAAAAAATTAAAATTGAATAGGATAAAAAGAGCGAAAATGCTCTTTTTTCTTTAGCAATACTATGTAGACAGAAGCTTGGCAAGAGGATCCAGAGTGGCGCATGATTGCCCTTCATTTGGAGAAGAAAGAACACCTAGATTAAGCTTTCTCTAAGGAAATCTTAAGCTAGCTTTCAGGTTTGGCCCTTATACTAGAGTCATCAAAAAGAAACGAGGACTCTCACATGACAGTAACAATTAAAGTAAATTACCAAACCACTTTCCAAAAGAAAGAAGTAACAAAATAAGATTGAATAGAAGAAGAAAGAGCAGGGATGCTCTTTTTTCGTTTCTAAAACTACTTTCAGTCTATCATCCCCAAAATAAAGAATTTAAAATCACTTTCCGTTTACTCTTCTTTCTTGCAATGCTTTTCTAGATATGCTACAGTTGTGATAGCGATTACAAAACAAAAGGAGCATGCTATGAAAAATCCAACTTTGCTAGAAGAAATTAAGACCTATAAAGGCAGGGATGAGGTTCCAGAAGACTTTGATGCTTTCTGGGATGAGGAAGTGAAAAAAGTTTCCACTCTTCCAGCCTACCAGTTGGAGGAAAGAAATTTCCACATTCCTCAAGTCAAGTGCTATGAGCTCACTTTTGAAGGAACCAATGAAGGCAAGGTCTATGCACGCATAGTTCTTCCAAAGAGTGAGGAGAAGGTTTCGCTAATCTTCCATTTCCATGGTTATATGGGACGTGGCTGGGACTGGGCTGACATGCTGGCCTATACTGTAGCTGGTTACGGTGTTGTTTCCATGGATGTAAGGGGGCAGTCGGGTTACTCACAAGACGGTTTGCATTCTCCTTTAGGAAATACGGTTAAGGGGCATATCGTACGTGGTGTTGTGGAAGGTCGGAATCAACTCTTTTATAAGGATGTTTATCTGGATATTTACCAGTTGATCGAAATTGTTGCTAGTCTGCCTCAGGTTGATGAGAAGCATCTTTCTAGCTATGGTGCCTCGCAAGGAGGGGCTTTAGCTCTGGTTGCAGCAGCGCTCAATCCACGGATTCAGAAAACAGTTTCCATCTATCCCTTCTTGTCAGATTTTAGACGGGTGCTTGAGATTGGCAATACCAGTGAGGCCTACGACGAACTTTTCCGTTATTTCAAGTTTCACGATCCTTTCCATGAAACCGAGGAGGAAATTATGGCGACCCTTGCCTATATCGATGTGAAAAATCTTGCACATCGTATCAAGGGTGAGGTTAAGATGATTACGGGCTTGGACGACGATGTTTGCTACCCTATTACCCAGTTTGCGATTTACAACCGTCTGACCTGCGATAAGGCCTATCGCATCATGCCCGAGTATGCTCACGAAGCCATGAATGTCTTTGTCAATGACCAAGTCTACAACTGGCTCTGTGGCAGTGAGATTCCTTTTAAGTATGTAAAATAATGAATGAGAGAGCCCAGTAGCTCTCTTTTTTGCTTTAGATGTTGAAAGTACTTTTAAAAATATTAAAATGTTAAAATATTGCTGAAAGTAAAATCTATTCTATGGTAAGTTCGAGATAAAGCTATGACTTTATTGTATAATAAAGGAAAAGTGTCTAGGAAAGGAGTGAAATAGCTACTGTTTGGACTGCAGATAGCTAAGTTTTGAAAGAGAGAAGGATAGGGACTCTCGTTTATTAATTACTTTCTTATGTTTTCCTTTGATGGGAGTAAAAATTTTAAAACAAAAAGAAAGCGCTCTATTTTTTTAAAATGGAAAGGTAGAAAGATGAATCAGAAGAATTTTGAACGAAAACAAAGATATGGAATTCGTAAATTTGCAGTTGGTGTAGCATCTGTAACAATTGGTGCAGTAGTGTTTGGAGTAAATCCTGTATTGGCAAATGAACAAGGAAACTCAACTGTAACTGCTACTGAAAATAATAATCAAGGCTTATCAGAATTACCAAAAGAAGCTTCTTCAGGAAATATTGCTCATTTAGATAGTGAATTAGCTGGAAAATTGGCAACAGCAAAAGACAATGGTGTGGAAGTTGATCAGGATAAGTTGAAGAAAAATGAGACTACTGAAGCAGAGACAACCACTCCAACAAATACACCTGCAGCTGAAAATATACCAGCTCCTGCTGATAAACCAGAAACAGATTCTGCAACTACAGAAGCAAGTAACAAGGAGCAAGATAAAGAAGATGAGGGTGTGATTCCTCGAGATTATTATGCTAGAGACATTGAAAATGCAACTCCAGTAGTGGAAAAAGAAGATGTTGAAACAAATTCGAAAAATGGCCAGCGTGTAGACTTAGCCAGTGAATTAGATACATTGAAGAAGCTTCAAAATGCGACTATTCATATGGAATTTAAGCCAGATGCAAAAGCTCCAGATTTTTATAATCTATTCTCAGTGTCTAGTGATAAGAAAAAAGATGAGTACTTCACCATGGCTGTTCTCAATAATACAGCCTTAATTGAGGGACGTGATGCTAATGGAACACAATTTTATGATAAATATACAGATGCTCCATTGAAAATTAAGCCTGGGCAGTGGAATTCAGTTACCTTTACTGTAGAAAGACCGAATGCAGAAAATCCAGGAGGAAAAGTTAGACTCTATGTAAATGGTGTTTTATCGCGTACCAGCTTGAAATCTGGTAAATTTATCAAGGATATGCCAGATATTACCCATGCTCAACTTGGTGCAACAAATCGGGCAGGGAAATCAGTTTGGGGAGCAAATTTACAGGTTCGTAATTTGAGTGTTTATGATCGTGTATTAACTCCAGAGGAAGTTCAAAAACGGAGCCAATTGTTTGAGAGATCTGATTTGGAACAAAAGCTACCAGAAGGGGCTAAAGTTACTGAAAAACAAGATGTCTTTGAAGGTGGTATGCATAATAAACCAAATAAAGATGGTATCAAGAGTTATCGTATTCCTGCTCTTCTTAAAACTGATAAAGGAACCTTGATTGCTGGTGCTGACGAACGCCGCTTACACCAATATGACTGGGGTGATATCGGTATG
>CABTAV010000152.1:0-4321 GCA_902482895.1 uncultured Streptococcus sp.
GGGAGTAGAAAGAACGTTGAAATCGACCTCGGCCTGCTGTTTGATAGGAAGTTAAATAGAGGGTGTTTGTTTCATATCCTCTATCTATTGCTTCTTTTGCATCAATTTGGGTAGATTTAGTTTCTGACTTAAAATTAACGGTAATTGGGAGATTTTCTTGTATAAGGTCTGGCAGGAGAAGATCTCCATTCAATAGTTTATAGCCCCTATTTTTTATGCTATCAATTTCAATACCTTCTTGTTCGAGGCGCTTGATAGCTTTCCAAACTGATGTTCGGGTCAGTGATAGTTCTTCTGCAATCTTTTCTCCGCTCATATAATCGCTTTCTTTTGCTAGAATTTGGTAGACGGCTTGGTAGGATTTCATAGTGTTTCCTTTCTCACTAGTTGGTGTTGAGAATATTCTTTTCTTGTTTGACTTGGAGTCTGGTTAAAGTATTGTTTATAAGCTTTAGAAAAATGTAGTGGATCTGAAAAGCCTACCGAGTATGCAATTACCTTGATGGACTCTTGGGTATTTTCGAGAAGTTGTTTAGCTCGATGCATTCGAACGTAGTGTAGGTATTCTTTGGGAGATAAGGTGTTAAACTCTTTGAATACGCTTGATAAGTAGCTTCTGTGAACGGATAGTTCTTTCGCTAAATCTTGAATTGTAAGTGATTGAGGATAGTGGCTATCAATTAATCTTTTGCATTCGAGATAGAGTTGGTGGGTTGATGAAATATTCTTTTTTTTCTGATTGGGAGCAATAGTCCCCAGATGAAACATCAGTTCATGGAGTTGTCCCATGATATGGAGTTGAGCTAATTCATTTGATTTTGAAATCTGAGCGAAGCGGACAATATCTGAGATGAGTTTTGCAGTTGTTTGTGTATGACAAGTTTCAGATTGGATGAGATAGGATTGGTCGGAAATTTGAGAAAGAGCAAAATAGTCAGGGGCTTTCCCTCCTGTTATTCCTAACCAGTAGTAGGACCAAGGTTTCTCATTGTCTGCTTGATAAAAGGTTAATTCATCTGGTTTTAATAGAAAGAAATCTCCTTCTTTTAAATCAACAATTTTACCTTTGTAATGAAATTTACCTTGTCCTTTAGTAATGTAATGTAGAACGTATGTATCACGAATGGCTGGACCAAAAGAGTAATTAGGTGTGCATTCCTCATATCCATAAAAGCTTAGGGAAAGGTCAATTGTTCCAGTCTGGTATTCTGAAAAAACTAGCATGTTCCACCTCCTACCTAACATTTTACCATATTCTTGAGACATTTTTCTATTTTAGAAAGCGCTTTTATTTGTTAAAATTTTTTCAAGAAATAGATGAGGTACAATTTATGGGAATTCGGATAGAGAATAATCTATTTTACGTTGAGAGTAAAGATTTAAGTTTGATTATTGAAAATAGGGATGGTTTCTTACTTTTAAAACATTTTGGAAAGACTATTAAGAACTATAGAGGTGCTAATAGTGTTTACGAACGAGATCATGCTTTTTCAGGGAATCCGACAGCTACTAATCGAACCTTTAGTTTGGATACGCAACGTCAGATTTTTGGACAACATGGTTTGGGTGATTTTAGAAAACCAACTTTGCAGGTTCAGCACGATGCAACTGAGGTAACAGATTTTCGGTTTATAGAAGCAAAGATTCTAAAAGGTCAAAATGGTCCACAAGGTTTACCTTCTCCACACAGCATGGATGGTACAGAGACTCTTGCCTTGATTTTAGAAGATTCTAAGGCTCAACTTAGTCTGACTCTGTATTATACTGCTTTTGATAATAATGCGACAATTGCTAGCTACAGTAAATTGGAGAATAAGAGCAACCAGGAAGTTATCATCCATAAAAACTTTTCTTTTATGGATGATTTTCCAGCGGCAGCTTACGAAATAGTAACTTTGCAGGGTGCTTATGCTCGTGAAAAGACTGTTCGACGTCAACAGGTAGAACAAGGAATCTTTTCGATTAGTTCGAACCGTGGTGCTTCTGGCCATGCCCAAACACCAGCTCTCCTCTTATGTGATCAAGGAGTCACAGAGGATGCTGGAAATGTGTTTGCTATTCAACTACTGTATAGTGGCAACTTTGAAGCTTTTGTTCAAAAAAATCAATTGAACGAAGTTCGGGTGGCTATTGGCATAAATCCGGAAAACTTTTCTTGGAAGTTAAATCCTGAGGAGAACTTTGAAACACCGGTAGCTTTAGTGACCTATTCAGATCAGGGATTAACTGGTATTAGTCATGAAAGTCAGAATTTTATACTTCAGCATATTATGCCAAGTGAATTTTCTAAAAAAGAACGTCCAATTCTAATCAATAACTGGGAAGCTACTTACTTTGACTTTCAGAGACAAAAACTGTTAGAGCTAGCCGATGAAGCTAAGAAAGTTGGCATTGAACTTTTCGTATTAGATGATGGGTGGTTTGGCAATCGCTTTGATGATAATCGGGCTTTAGGTGATTGGGTTGTCAATGAGAAAAAACTGGGTGGAAGCCTAGAAAGTCTGATTTCAGCTATCCATGAAAGAGGTTTGCAGTTTGGACTTTGGTTAGAACCTGAAATGATTTCTGTAGATAGTGATTTGTATCGTAAACATCCTGACTGGGCTATTCAGGTTCCTGGTTATGAGCATACTTATTCTCGGAATCAATTAGTACTTAATCTTGCCAATCCTCAGGTAGTAGAATACTTGAAAAATGTCTTAGATCAACTCCTATCTTATCATGAGATTGACTACATCAAATGGGATATGAATCGTAATATTACTAAATTGGGGAATGGTTCGAACTATCTAGAGACACAGATGCAATCTCATCAGTACATGCTGGGGCTTTATGAACTTGTTTCTTATCTGACAGAGAAGCACAGTCAGATTCTCTTTGAGTCCTGCTCTGGTGGTGGTGGACGAAATGATCTTGGTATGATGCGTTATTTCCCTCAAGTCTGGGCAAGTGATAATACTGATGCTATTGCACGTTTACCAATTCAATATGGCTCATCCTATCTCTATCCATCTATTTCTATGGGCGCTCATGTGTCAGCAGTACCGAATCATCAGATGGGGCGAACGACACCATTAGAAACACGTGGTCATGTAGCAATGATGGGAAATTTGGGATATGAGCTTGATTTGACAAGTCTGACTGAGAAAGAAAAAGAAGACATTGAAACTCAGGTGAACTTGTATAAGGAATTACGTCCAGTAATTCAGTTAGGACAGCAGTATAGGCTCATTAACCCCGATGCTGAATCCAATGAAGCAGCTGTACAATTTAACTATGAAAATCAAACGATTGTAACCTATGTTCGAATTTTATCAGTTGTAGAGACCATGGAAACAACTTTAAAGTTAAAAGATTTGGATGAAGAGGGCCTGTATGAATTACAGGAAAATGGAGAAGTTTACTCAGGTGCAGAACTAATGTATGCGGGCTTAACTGTTATCTTATCCCAAGGAGATTTTTTGAGTAGACAGTATATTTTCAGAAGACTATAATAAAGGTGTATAAATTTATAAAGGAGGCTTTCCAATGAAATGGTATAAAAAAATCGGACTTCTTGCAATTACAGGTTTAGCTTTGTTTGGGCTCGGCGCTTGCTCCAACTATGGTAAATCTGCGGATGGCCCAGTGACCATCGAGTATTTCAACCAGAAAAAAGAAATGACCAAAACCTTGGAAGAAATCGCTCGTGATTTTGAGATGGAAAACCCTAAGATCAAGGTCAAAGTCGTCAATGTACCAAATGCTGGTGAAGTATTGAAGACACGTGTTCTCGCAGGAGATGTGCCTGATGTGGTCAATATTTACCCACAGTCCATCGAACTGCAAGAATGGGCAAAAGCAGGTGTCTTTGAAGATTTGAGCAACAAAGACTACCTGAAACGCGTGAAAAATGGCTACGCTGAAAAATATGCTGTAAACGAAAAAGTTTACAACGTTCCTTTTACAGCTAATGCTTATGGAATTTACTACAACAAAGATAAATTCGAAGAGCTGGGCTTGAAGGTTCCTGAAACCTGGGATGAATTTGAACAGTTAGTCAAAGACATCGTTACTAAAGAACAAACACCATTTGGAATTGCAGGTGCAGATGCTTGGACACTCAATGGTTACAATCAATTAGCCTTTGCGACAGCAACAGGTGGAGGAAAAGAAGCCAATCAATACCTTCGTTATTCTAAACCAAATGCCATTAAATTGTCGGATCCGATTATGAAAGATGACATCAAGGTCATGGACATCCTTCGTATCAATGGCTCTAAGCAAAAGAACTGGGAAGGTGCTGGCTATACCGATGTTATCGGAGCCTTCGCACGTGGGG
>CABTAV010000153.1:0-4280 GCA_902482895.1 uncultured Streptococcus sp.
CCCCACTCTAGAGCTTTTTCTGCTGTCAAAGCCTCTCCTGTCATAGCTAATTGAGCAGCACGCGTCACACCAATACTACGACTCAAGAGATGAATCCCACCTGCATCTGGAGCCAAACCAACTCCAACAAAGGCTTGGATAAATTTAGCCTTATCGGTCGCTAAACAGAAATCTGCAGCAACAGCCATATTAGCTGCAGCGCCTGCAACAGCCCCATCAACTTCCATCAAAACAGGCTTTGCAATTTGCTTGATTTTATAAGAAATAGTATTGACCAATTCTGCGATTTTCGTCAATGATGGAATATCATCCTCATCGACTGCTCGCTTCATCTCAACCAAATCTCCCCCAACGGAGAAGACTTTGCCATTTGCATTAATTAAGATAAAATGCACAGCTGGATTCTCTTCTGCCAGAGTCAGTGCTTCTAAAATCTCCTCACACATAGGAATATGAAAACCATTTGCGACCTCAGGACGATTTAAGGTAAGGATCGCCAAATCCTCTTCAAGCTGATAAATAATATGTTCCATCAGGACTCCTTTTGTTTTATAAGCGATTTAAATTATTTTATTTTCAAAGTATATCTTTTTTGAAATCAGAAAGCAAGAAAAAATCAACTGAAAGTGTCTCGGCCGATAAGAAAGGCTCGCTTTGTCCTAGAAAGCATCTTATTTTCTTCATTGAAAAAAGCCTTTCTTTCTGCTATAATCGTATAAAATACTTACTTTAGGAGTTCTTATGAAAGTTGTTAAATTTGGAGGTAGCTCACTTGCCTCTGCTGGTCAATTAGAAAAAGTTTTAAACATCGTAAAAAGCGATTCTGAGCGCCGTTTTGTAGTTGTTTCTGCACCTGGGAAACGCAATGCTGAAGATACTAAGGTTACGGATGCCTTGATTAAATACTACCGCAACTATGTTGCTGGTAACGATATTAGCAAGAGCCAAAACTGGATTATCGACCGCTATGCTGCTATGGTTAGTGAACTAGGACTAAAACCTGCTGTTTTAGAAAAAATCTCTAAAAGTATTCGTGCCTTAGCCACTCTTCCTATCGAAGAAAATGAATTTCTCTATGATACTTTCCTAGCAGCCGGTGAAAATAACAATGCTAAATTGATCGCAGCCTACTTTAATCAAAATGGTATCGATGCACGCTATGTGCATCCTAGAGAAGCTGGTATTGTAGTCACAAGTGAACCTGGTCATGCTCGCATCATTCCATCAAGTTACGACAAGATTGAAGAATTAACAAATGCAAATGAAGTCCTTGTCATTCCTGGTTTCTTTGGTGTTACTAAAGAAAATCAAATCTGTACCTTCTCACGTGGAGGCTCTGATATCACTGGTTCTATCATTGCTGCAGGTGTCAAAGCTGACCTCTATGAAAACTTTACGGATGTTGATGGTATCTTTGCAGCCCACCCAGGAATTATCCACCAACCACACTCGATTCCTGAGTTAACCTACCGTGAAATGCGTGAGTTGGCCTATGCAGGATTCTCAGTTCTTCATGATGAAGCCCTTCTTCCCGCCTACCGTGGAAAAATTCCTCTCGTTATCAAGAATACCAACAATCCTGACCATCCAGGTACTCGTATCGTTCTAAAACACAGTAGTGATGAATTTCCAGTTGTGGGAATTGCCGGTGACTCTGACTTTGTCAGCATCAACATGTCGAAATACCTCATGAACCGCGAGGTTGGATTTGGTCGCAAGGTTCTGCAAATCCTTGAAGATCTCAACATTGGTTGGGAACATATGCCAACAGGTATCGACGACCTTTCTATCATCCTCCGTTCTCGTGAACTAACTCCTATCAAGGAAGAAGAAATCCTGCGTCAGTTGGTTCAAAAGGCTGAAGTAGACCATGCAGAAATCGAACACGATCTTTCAATCATTATGATTGTTGGTGAAAAGATGAAAAGTCACATTGGAGTAACTGCTACTGCAACACGTGCTCTATCTGAAAACAAGATCAACATCCAGATGATGTCTCAAGGTTCTAGTGAAGTTTCTATCATGTTTGTTGTCAATAAAGACCAAGAGAAAGCAGCAATTAAAGCCCTCTACAATGCCTTTTTCGGTGAAAGTAAGGAAGTCTAATCATGGCCCAATCTCTTAACAAAACAGTGCTTCTCAATACGACAGGAACTTCTTACCTCTCTATAGCTGGGAAAGTTGGGAAATTCCTAGTCGGGGATCAGGCTCTGGAATTCTACCCAGATGTCAATGTTGAACAATTTATCCAAATTCCTTGGAGCCATATCAACCAAATTGGAGCCAATGTCTCTGGTCGTAAAATCAGTCGTCACTTCGAAGTCTTTACAGACAGAGGAAAATTCCTCTTTGCTTCAAAAGACTCCGGTGCCATTCTTAAAATTGCTCGCGAAAAACTGGGCAATGACAAGGTCGTCAAACTTCCTACCCTGATTCAGACAATTAGTCAAAAATTTAAAAATCTATTTGCAAAAAAGTAGAAACTTTAGTATAATCATAGCAACGGATAAGTAGGTTATCTTCTTCTTTCAGAAAGTCTGCGGGTGCTGCGAGCAGATAGGAGGGATAGGTGAAATTCTACCGTTAGTAACAATTGCATACACAATCAAGTGCACACCTGTGAAGTTGGATGGAACCGTGGCCCTGCCACTCCAACGCTTTGTCAGGTGTGCTTTTTTTATAAAGGAGTTCTTATGTTAGATATCAAACGTATTCGTACAGACTTTGATGCTGTCGCAGAAAAATTGGCTACACGTGGTGTAGATGCTGCTGTCTTGAATGAGATGAAAGAAATCGATGCTAAGCGTCGTGACATCTTGGTCAAGGTTGAAACTCTCAAGGCAGAACGTAACACAGTTTCTGCTGAGATTGCTCAAGCCAAACGCAACAAGGAAAATGCAGACGACAAGATTGCCGCCATGCAAACCCTATCTGCTGAAGTCAAAGCCCTGGATGCCGAATTGGCAGAAATCGATGCTAAATTGACAGAATTTACAACGACTCTTCCAAACATCCCAGCTGACAGTGTTCCTATTGGAGCTGATGAAGACGACAATGTGGAAGTTCGCCGTTGGGGTACTCCACGCGAGTTTGACTTCGAACCAAAAGCTCACTGGGATCTTGGTGAAGACCTTGATATTCTTGACTGGGAACGAGGTGGTAAAGTGACTGGGGCTCGTTTCCTCTTCTATAAAGGTCTTGGAGCTCGCCTAGAACGTGCTATCTACAACTTCATGTTGGATGAGCATGGTAAAGAAGGCTATACGGAAGTTATCACACCTTACATTGTTAACCATGACTCAATGTTTGGTACTGGTCAATATCCAAAATTCAAGGAAGACACTTTTGAATTGAAAGACACTAATTATGTCCTCATTCCTACAGCTGAAGTGCCTCTTACAAACTACTACCGTGATGAAATCCTGGACGGTAAAGACCTACCGATCTACTTTACCGCTATGAGTCCATCTTTCCGTTCTGAGGCTGGTTCAGCTGGTCGTGATACACGTGGCTTGATTCGTTTGCACCAATTCCACAAGGTTGAAATGGTCAAATTTGCCAAACCAGAAGAATCTTATGAAGAATTGGAAAAAATGACAGCTAACGCTGAAAATATCCTTCAAAAGCTCAACCTTCCATACCGTGTCGTTGCGCTCTCTACTGGAGATATGGGCTTCTCAGCTGCCAAGACTTACGACTTGGAAGTTTGGATTCCAGCCCAAAATACCTATCGTGAAATCTCAAGCTGTTCAAATACAGAAGATTTCCAAGCTCGCCGTGCGCAAATCCGCTACCGTGATGAAGCAGATGGCAAGGTAAAACTCCTTCACACCTTGAACGGTTCTGGACTTGCAGTTGGACGTACAGTGGCTGCTATTCTTGAAAACTACCAAAATGAAGATGGTTCTGTAACCATTCCAGAAGCACTTCGTCCATATATGGGTGGCGTTGAAGTTATCAAACCATAAAAAAATACCTCATTGTCAACTGTAGTGGGTTGAAGTCAGCTAAGATCTAGAAAGGACAAATTTCGTCCTTTCTTTTTTGATGTTCAGAGCGATGAAAATCCGTTTTTTGAAGTTTTCAAAATTCCGAAAACCAAAGGCATTTCGTTTGATGAGTTTAATGAGATTATTAGTCGCCTCTAATTTTGCGTTGGAATAGGGTAGTTGAAGGGCGTTGACGATTTTCTCTTTGTCCTTGAGGAAGATTTTAAAGACAGTCTGAAAAAGAAGATGAACCTGCTTTAGATTGTCCTCAATGAGTCCGAAGAATTTGTC
>CABTAV010000154.1:0-4037 GCA_902482895.1 uncultured Streptococcus sp.
GCCCCCATAATTGCCAGAAATTCACCTTTTTCAACGGACAAGTTCACATCTAATAAAGCATGAACGATATTATCCCCTTGACCAAATGTTTTCGTTAATCCTGTCACAATAAGCTGTTTCATCATTTCATTCCTCCGTTTCTTTTTTACACTCTCATTATACGGTTTCTTTCAAGGTTTGCCATGAGTATTTTGTGCAATATATTCAAGTTATAAAAAACCGATGCCTTTTTCAGGTATCGGTCGATATTGATTATTTGCGATCGTTTCTTTTTTTCATAAAGTAAACAATCCCTATGACAAGAACTCCTAAGACCAGTACAGGTGCATAGAAGTATAGTGTTCCAATAATTGCTTCCATTTTATCCTCCTGTCAAAGAATAGAGGTGGTTTTATCCACAGCGCACGTTTGGCGAAGTACATTCATAAGAATGTGTAAACCACCAACCACAGCGACCCTGTACTGTTAATCTAACAGCCGTACGCCACCCTGCAGCAGATTTACCATTCAACTCTTGGCTATTAATTTCATAATCCAAAGAATCAATCTCAAAGTTGTCTTGTTTCATTTGTATTTCTCCTTGTAAATATAACATCAAATCAAAATGTTGTCAATGTTTTGTAATAAAATACTAGATTTTTCCTTTTGTTTTATCTAACAATGAACATTATTTGTCGTACACTCATAGGAACAGGTGAAACACAATCCACAGCGACCTGCTAGTGTCATTTTAAAAGCTGTGTACCACTAGCTCCTGATTTCCCGAAAAGTTCTTGGTTTTCAACCTCGAAACTTAGAGAATCAATCTCTGGACGACTTGTATTTTTAGCCATAAGGTTGCCTCCTTCCTTCTTTTAGATGATCATCTTTACAATAACTAGTATAAACTCTAGTACTGGATAAGTAATGAGTAAATCGTGCAAGTTTCTTATTTTCGAGTAAAATTTTTATATTTCCCAATTAAAGACAGCTGAACAATATCTTGCTCAGCTACTTTTTTACCCTATTTAAGTTATTTAGAATTTTCTTCTTAGTTACTTTACAAGAGACTTACACAATACTCCTGATTTTCCTATCATCCTTGGCGATTCTGTCGCAAGTATGGTACAATAAAAACATGAGAATTCAACAATTACATTATATTATCAAAATAGTCGAAACTGGCTCCATGAATGAGGCAGCCAAACAGCTCTTTATCACTCAGCCTAGTCTTTCCAATGCTGTGAGAGATTTGGAAAATGAAATGGGCATTGAAATCTTTATCCGCAATCCCAAGGGAATCACCTTGACCCGTGATGGGATGGAGTTTCTCTCTTATGCCCGTCAGGTTGTCGAGCAAACTCAACTTCTGGAGGAACGCTATAAAAATCCTGTCGCCCACCGCGAACTCTTTAGCGTTTCCTCCCAGCACTATGCCTTTGTGGTCAATGCCTTTGTTTCTCTACTCAAGAAAAGTGATATGGAGAAATACGAGCTCTTCCTTCGTGAAACTCGGACTTGGGAGATTATCGACGACGTCAAGAACTTCCGTAGTGAGGTCGGTGTCCTATTTTTGAACAGCTACAACCGTGATGTTTTAACAAAAATGCTGGATGACAACCATCTGCTGGCTCACCATCTCTTCACAGCCCAGCCCCATATCTTTGTCAGCAAGACCAATCCTCTGGCAAAGAAAGACAAGGTCAAACTGTCTGATTTGGAAAACTTCCCTTATCTCAGCTATGATCAAGGAACTCACAACTCCTTCTACTTTTCTGAAGAGATTCTCTCGCAGGAATACCACAAAAAATCTATCGTTGTCAGTGACCGTGCCACCCTCTTTAATCTCTTGATTGGTTTAGATGGTTATACCATTGCGACAGGGATTTTGAACAGCAACCTCAACGGAGACAATATTGTTTCTATCCCACTGGATATTGACGACTCCATTGAGCTAGTCTATATCCAGCATGAAAAAACCAGCCTGTCTAAGATGGGCGAACGCTTTATCGACTATCTACTAGAAGAAGTTCAGTTTGATAGTTGAGAAAGTAGCAAAATTTTATTATAATAATCAAAAAAACAAAAGGAGATAAATATGAAAAAGATTATACTTGCTAGTGCAGTTGCCTTATCTATTTTAGGATATACTCAAGCAACTGCCCAAGCTCAAGAAAATAAAGCAGAGGGAGTAAGAGAAAATGTAACAATTCCTAATTCAAGTACTTCTAAAATCGAAAACCAAGAAAAATCGAAAGAGAAGGTTGAAAAAACAAACAATACTTCTAAAATTAATAACAAAGAAGAAAAAATCGAGAAAAAAACTCCCGCTAAAGAAGAGGAGAAAGTGGAAGTAAACAAAGTAGAAAAAAAAGTTGAAAAAGTCAAAGAAGGTTGGCAGGAAGAAAATAATAACTGGCGATTTTATGAACACAATAAACCTGTTATCAACTGGAAAAAAATCCAAGACAAATGGTACTATTTTAACAAAGATGGAGATCGACTAAGCAATACAACCTTTGATGGTTATGTATTCAATAAGGATGGAGTGATGGCCGAAAACGGTTGGAACTTTATCAATGGAAAATGGTACTTTGCTAGTTCTTCAGGAAAAATTTCTCAGAATAAATGGGAGAAAATTGGTGGTTCTTGGTATTACTTCGACAAAGATGGAATTATGCTTAGTAATACAATCATTAACAGCTACTTGCTTACAAATAGTGGAGCAATGGCCGAAAACAAATGGGTTCTCATTGATAAACATTGGTACTTCGCTAATTCTTCTGGAAAAATTTCTCAAAATAAATGGGGAAAAATTGATGGTTCTTGGTATTACTTCGACAAAGATGGAATCATGCTTAGTAATACAACCATTAACAGCTACTTGCTTACAAATAGTGGAGCAATGGCCGAAAACAAATGGGTTCTCATTGATAAGCATTGGTACTTCGCTAATTCTTCTGGAAAAATTTCTCAGAATAAATGGGAAAAAATTAATGATATTTGGTACTATTTTGACAAAACCGGTATTATGTCTAGTAACCAATGGCAAGGTAATTATTATTTAAAATCAAGTGGAGCCATGGCTGATAATGAATGGATATTTGACAAAAATTATAATAGCTGGTTCTTTTTGAAGCGTGGTGGAATGTATGCATCAAAAGAATGGATTGGAGCTTACTATCTCAAATCTGGTGGTTATATGGCCAAGAATGAGTGGATATTTGATAAGTACTATAATTCTTGGTATTATCTAAAAGAAGACGGACAATATGTCACTAATGTTTATAAAATATCCGGAAAAGATCATATCTTTAAAAATGATGGTAGATGGGTTAGTGAAGTTCCTGAGGGGTTTGTAAAAGGCCAATACAGTAAAACCATCTTTTTAGACCCCGGACATGGGGGAAGAGACTCAGGTGCATACTATTACAATGTCGCTGAAAAAGACCTCAACATGCAGGTATATCATAAATTACGCAAAAAGTTAGAAGAACTTGGTTACAAAGTTCTTACTTCACGTGATAGTGATATTGACGTAGATTTTATTACAGAACGTTCTCGTATGGTTAACAAGACTAACTCTGACATCTTTATTAGTATTCACTTCAATGCGACTGGTAGTGCATACTCAAAATCTAGTGGAATTCAAACCTATTCCTACAGCGATGAACCTGATTATCCAAGTAAAATCAACCCATACTGGCATAACCATCCTGACCGTATGAGTGAGAGCAAGCGTCTTGCAGCCGCTATCCACTATTCATTGTTAGCTGAAACTGGTGCTAAAGATGCTGGCTTATTGGAAAGTAGCTTTGCAGTTCTTCGAGAAACTGCTAAACCAGCCGTCCTCCTAGAGCTAGGTTATATGGATAATTTCGCTGAAAATCAAGCGATTCGAGATAGCCACTATCAAGATAAGCTTGTAGCAGGTATCGTGAAAGGAATTCAAAAATATTACGCTGGTAAGTAAAAAAAAGGCCTGAGACAAAATAGTTCTCAGCCACAAAAAAGCTAGAGATCTCCAATAGCGGAATTCTAGCTTTTTAATTTTGAGT
>CABTAV010000155.1:0-4017 GCA_902482895.1 uncultured Streptococcus sp.
CGTCCTCATGACACCAAATGGGTCTTGGGCAATCACAGCGATTAATGAACAAAAACCGAACTTTAAGATTGGGACCTTCATGATTCCAGGAAAAGAAAAAGGACAAAGCTTAACCGTTGGTGCGGGAGACTTGGCATGGTCTATCTCAGCCACCACCAAACATCCAAAAGAAGCCAATGCCTTTGTGGAATATATGACCCGTCCAGAAGTCATGCAAAAATACTACGATGTGGACGGATCTCCAACAGCGATTGAAGGGGTCAAACAAGCAGGAGAAGATTCACCGCTTGCTGGTATGACCGAATATGCCTTTACGGATCGTCACTTGGTCTGGTTGCAACAATACTGGACCAGTGAAGCAGACTTCCATACCTTGACCATGAACTATGTCTTGACCGGTGATAAACAAGGCATGGTCAATGATTTGAATGCCTTCTTTAACCCGATGAAAGCGGATGTGGATTAGGAGTAGAGAGACTATGAAAAAAGTATTACAAAAATATTGGGCATGGGCTTTTGTGGTCATCCCCCTCTTGTTACAAGCAATTTTATTCTATGTGCCGATGTTTCAAGGAGCCTTTTACAGTTTTACCAACTGGACAGGATTGACTTATAACTACAAATTTGTCGGTTTAAACAACTTTAAGCTCCTCTTCATGGATCCAAAATTCATGAATGCGATTGGCTTTACCACAATCATTACGATTGCCATGGTGGTTGGTGAGATTGCACTCGGGATCTTCATTGCGCGTATCTTGAACTCTAAAATCAAAGGCCAAACCTTCTTCCGTGCTTGGTTCTTCTTCCCAGCTGTTTTGTCTGGTTTGACAGTGGCTTTGATCTTCAAGCAAGTCTTCAACTACGGTCTTCCAGCGATTGGGCATGCCCTTCATATTGAATTTCTACAAACCAGTCTTTTAGGGACTAAGTGGGGAGCGATCTTTGCGGCTGTCTTTGTCCTTCTTTGGCAAGGGGTGGCTATGCCCATCATCATCTTCCTAGCTGGTTTGCAATCTATTCCAACTGAGATTACAGAGGCAGGAAGGATTGATGGCGCGACTAGCAAGCAAGTTTTCTGGAACATTGAATTGCCTTACTTGCTACCAAGTGTCTCTATGGTCTTTATCCTAGCCCTAAAAGGTGGGCTGACTGCCTTTGACCAAGTCTTTGCCATGACCGGTGGTGGTCCAAACAATGCCACAACCTCACTTGGGCTTTTGGTTTATAACTATGCCTTTAAAAACAACCAATTCGGTTATGCCAATGCCATTGCCGTAATCTTGTTCTTCTTAATTGTAGTGATTTCGATCATCCAATTGAGAGTATCTAAGAAATTTGAAATTTAAGAGGAGAAGCATGATGAAACAAGATGAAAGAAAAGACCTGATTGGTAAATACATTCTATTGATTCTAGGATCGGTTCTGATTTTAGTGCCGCTCCTTGCTACCCTCTTTAGTTCCTTCAAACCCACTAAGGATATTGTAGACAATTTCTTTGGCTTTCCAACCAACTTCACATGGGACAACTTTAGTCGTCTCTTAGCTGATGGGATCTTAGGCTATTATTGGAACTCTGTCGTCATCACTGTCTTGTCTTTACTTGCAGTAATGATCTTTATTCCTATGGCAGCCTACTCCATCGCTCGCAATATGAGTAAAAGAAAAGCCTTTACCATCATGTATACCCTCTTAATCCTCGGAATCTTCGTACCTTTCCAAGTCATCATGATTCCGATTACGGTTATGATGAGTAAACTCGGTTTGGCTAATACCTTTGGTTTGATCTTGCTCTACTTGACCTATGCGATTCCACAGACCCTCTTTCTCTATGTTGGCTATATCAAAATCTCGATCCCAGAAAGTCTGGATGAAGCTGCAGAAATTGATGGGGCTGATCGATTTACAACTTACCGTCGGATTATTTTTCCAATGCTGAAGCCCATGCATGCTACAACCTTGATTATCAATGCATTATGGTTCTGGAATGACTTTATGTTGCCATTGTTAATTTTGAATAAGGATTCCAAGCTGTGGACTTTGCCTCTCTTCCAGTACAACTACCAAGGTCAGTATTTTAATGACTATGGGCCAAGTTTTGCATCCTATATTGTGGGAATTGTAACGATAACCATTGTCTACCTCATCTTCCAAAAACATATTATTTCGGGAATGAGCAACGGGGCAGTGAAGTAAGAAAATGCTTAGGGAGTCTATAATTCCTGATACAGAGGAACAGTTCAGCTTGTTGACAATTCTATGTAGAAAACAAGAAAGTAGTACTTAGTTGCTTGCAATCTATATTAATACGAGTTCAATGTGAACAAAAATTTTAAAATATTTTTTATTTACGAAGCCAGGTCATACGAGACTTGGCTTCAATTAAAAAAGGAGAGTAATTATGCCAATTCAAAATAAAACCATGTTGATTACCTATTCTGATAGTCTTGGAAATAATCTTAAAGATCTATATACGAATTTGGAAGAGCATTTTGGGGATGCTATTGGGGGAGTTCACCTTCTACCATTTTTCCCGTCAACAGGTGATCGTGGATTTGCACCGGTTGACTATGACGAAGTGGATCCAGCGTTTGGTGATTGGGAGGATGTTAAGCGTTTAGGTGAGAAATATTATCTTATGTTTGACTTTATGATTAACCATATTTCTCGTCAATCTAAGTATTATAAGGACTATCAAGAAAAACATGAAGCTAGTGAGTTTAAAGATCTCTTTTTAAACTGGGACAAGTTTTGGCCAGAAAATCGTCCGACACAAGCTGATGTGGATTTAATTTACAAGCGTAAGGATCGTGCACCAAAGCAAGAGATTGTTTTTGCAGATGGTTCAGTAGAACATTTGTGGAATACTTTTGGTGAGGAGCAGATTGATCTTGATGTGACCAAAGAAGTAACGATGGCATTCATCCGTAAGACCATTCAGCACTTGGCAAGTAACGGGTGTGATTTGATTCGTCTAGATGCCTTTGCTTATGCAGTGAAGAAATTGGACACAAATGATTTCTTTGTGGAACCAGATATTTGGGATTTGCTGGATAAAGTTCGAGATATCACTGCTGAGTATGGGACAGAGCTCTTACCTGAGATTCATGAACACTATTCGATTCAGTTTAAAATAGCGGATCATGATTACTATGTTTATGATTTTGCTCTTCCAATTGTGACTCTTTATACTCTTTACAGTTCCAGAACAGAGCGTTTGGCTAAATGGTTAAAGATGAGCCCGATGAAGCAATTTACGACGCTAGACACCCATGATGGGATTGGAGTGGTGGATGTCAAGGATATCCTGACTGATGAGGAAATTGACTATGCTTCAAATGAGCTCTATAAGGTTGGAGCTAATGTTAAACGTAAGTACTCCAGTGCAGAGTATAACAATCTAGATATCTACCAAATCAATTCAACCTACTATTCTGCGCTTGGAGACGATGACGTCAAGTATTTCCTTGCCCGTTTAATTCAAGCTTTTGCCCCAGGTATTCCCCAGATCTACTATGTGGGGCTACTAGCAGGAAAGAATGACTTGAAACTATTAGAAGAAACTAAAGAAGGTCGAAATATTAATCGTCATTACTATAGCAATGAGGAAATAGCAGAAGAAGTCCAACGCCCTGTAGTAAATGCCCTTCTCAATCTATTTTCTTTCCGTAATCGATCAGAAGCATTTGATTTAGAAGGAACTATTGACGTTGAAACACCAACAGCCCACAGCATTGTAATCAAACGTCAAAATAAAGATAAGTCCGTAACAGCAGTAGCAGAAATTGATTTGCAAAATCAGACTTATCGGGTAATTGAGAACGGAATTGAAGTAACATTTTGAAGCCTTGACTTGATATGGTTGATAAAATAGGGTTTTTATTTTAGAAAACGTTTCCTTTGTTTTCAAATTGCTAAAAAAGTGGTACAATATAGGATAGCTTACTATTATCTGAATCAACTGATTTGGAGAGAAAGGATTCATTTTGAAATCAATAGGCTTTCTTGAAAAGCTGAAAG
>CABTAV010000156.1:0-3990 GCA_902482895.1 uncultured Streptococcus sp.
CGCGCACCCGCATAGCGGGTGGTTTTTTTGTCTCGCACCTAGCGGAGCGAGACGGACTAATAGTCACATAATAAAAAAGCTGGAATTTCCCAGCTTTTTGCTTACTATTTTATATATGTGAATCCTTCTCCTAGGATTTCATGGGCTTCTGTAATAGTTATAAAGGCTTGAGGATCGATTCGATGAATCATTTCCTTCATTTTCACAATTTCATTTCTGCCGACAATACAGTAAATGATTTTCAAATTTTCTTTACTATAGTAGCCTTGACCTGAGATGAAAGTAACTCCTCTCCCTAGGTCATCATTAATCGCTTTAGCAAGTTGGTCAGGACGTTTGGTAATAATCATAAATCCTTTACCTGCGTATCCTCCTTCCCCAATCAAATCAATCACTCGGGATACAATGAAAGTAAAGAGCAGAGTGTAAGTAACCAATCTCAAATCCTTAAAAATAAGGAGAATGAGCATGAGAATACAAAAATCTAAGATAAAAAGTAGTTTCCCCATGGAGAAATGAGTGTATTTGTTGAGGATACGAGCTAGAATATCAGTACCACCAGTTGTACCTCCAGCATTAAAAATAATTCCAAGACCAATTCCCAATAGAATCCCAGCTATAAGGGCTGTGATTAGTAAATCACCTTGAAGGTCAATATGAAGGGGAATACGCTCAAAAAAAGCCAACCAAGCTGACAAAGCTAAGGTTCCAAGCAAACTAGAATAGAGAGATTTTGCTCCAAAGATTTTCCAAGCCAAGATGAAAAGGGGAATATTAATCAGCAAGTTCATGAGAGAAACAGGGATTTTAAAAAGATAAAAGGTGATGAGGGTAATACCTGTCGCCCCTCCTTCAAAGAGATGATGGGGAACTACAAAATAAGTCAGTCCAAAAGCATAAATGGCAGCACCTAGTAAAATGGTAAAAATGGGGTAAATTTTTTTAATCATAGGACACCTCTTTTCTTATAAGTTGATTATATCAAATTTTTACGGAAAATTTGAATGACTCCATTAGGATTTTTAATCTTTTTTTGATATAATTAGAGGTAAGAAAACCAATCTGAATCCTAAAATAGAAAGATTGATACTATGACAAAAATTAAGATTGTAACCGATTCATCTGTTACTATTGAACCAGAACTCGTAAAGCAATTAGATATTACTGTTGTTCCATTATCTGTAATGATTGATAATGTTGTTTATTCGGATGCTGATCTGAAAGAAGAAGGTAAATTTCTTCAGTTGATGCAAGCAAGTAAGAATCTTCCGAAAACAAGTCAGCCACCTGTAGGTGTCTTCGCTGAAATTTTTGAAGACCTATGCAAGGATGGTAGCCAGATTCTTGCTATTCATATGTCCCATGCTCTTTCGGGAACTGTAGAAGCAGCACGCCAAGGTGCCAGCCTATCTACTGCCGACGTGACAGTTATTGATAGTTCCTTCACTGACCAAGCCTTGAAATTCCAAGTTGTTGAGGCTGCGAAGTTAGCACAAGAAGGTAAAGAGTTGGAGGAAATTTTATCTCGTGTAGAAGAGGTCAAAAACCATACAGAGCTCTATATTGGTGTTTCAACTTTGGAAAATCTTGTCAAAGGTGGACGAATTGGCCGTGTAACTGGATTGTTGAGCTCACTTCTCAATATACGTGTTGTCATGCAGATGAAGGACCATGAATTGCAACCAATGGTTAAAGGGCGTGGAGCTAAAACCTTTAAAAAATGGTTGGATGAGTTGATAATATTGCTCTCTGACCGTTCTGTAGCAGAGATTGGAATTTCATATTCTGGTAGTTCTGATTGGGCAAAAGAGATGAAAGACAATTTGCAACCTTATGTTGAAAAGCCAATTTCAGTATTGGAGACAGGTTCTATTATTCAAACTCACACGGGTGAGAACGCTTGGGCTATTTTAGTTCGTTACAATTCCTAAAAACTCCTAAAAAAATAAAGAAAATGCGAATAAATAGCGTTTTTAACTTGACCTAAAAGGGATTTTAGGATATGATTATATTTGTTAATTAGAAATTAATTTGGAGGAATCATTAACATGGCAAACAAACAAGATTTGATCGCTAAAGTAGCAGAAGCTACAGAATTGACTAAGAAAGACTCAGCAGCAGCAGTTGAAGCTGTATTCGCAGCAGTAGCTGACTACCTTGCAGCTGGTGAAAAAGTTCAATTGATCGGTTTTGGTAACTTTGAAGTTCGTGAGCGTGCTGCACGTAAAGGTCGCAACCCACAAACTGGTAAAGAAATCACAATTGCAGCTTCTAAAGTTCCAGCATTCAAAGCTGGTAAAGCTCTTAAAGACGCTGTTAAATAATCAGCCTTTAAAAAGCCTATTGTATCAAGCTTTCTAGCTTGGTCGGTAGGCTTTTCTTTTGCTTTTTGGGCATTTTTGGGGGCAAAATTCGAATCGACTAGTAAAGGATAAGATTATTCAATTATAGCCTAATTCAATTTGCGTAGCGGAAATCATACAAATAAAATTGATTATAGTAAAATAGGATTAGAAATCTTAAGAAAGTTGGTTCTTTATTGGAAACGATAGTATTTTCAATTTCCGTTTTTTTAGCAGGGGTCTTGTCCTTCTTTTCCCCTTGTATTTTTCCTCTGTTACCAGTTTATACTGGAATTTTGCTGGATGATCAGGAAAGTGCAAAAAGCTTCTCCTTGTTTGGAAGAAAGGTTGCCTGGTCAGGTTTGATTCGAACACTTTGCTTTATCGCAGGTATTTCTCTTATTTTCTTTATTCTAGGATTTGGTGCTGGTTACTTTGGTAATATTCTCTATGCCAATTGGTTTCGCTATACCATGGGTACGATTATCATCATTTTAGGCCTTCACCAGATGGAAATTTTTCATTTTAAGAAATTAGAGGTTCAAAAAAGCTTTACTTTTAAGAAATCAGAAGCCAATCGTTATTGGTCGGCTTTTTTACTCGGTATTACCTTTAGCTTTGGTTGGACGCCATGTATTGGTCCAGTTTTGAGTTCTGTTTTAGCGCTTGCGGCTTCTGGAGGCAATGGGGCTTGGCAAGGAGCCATATATACTCTTATTTACACTCTAGGAATGGCTATTCCTTTCTTGGTCTTGGCACTAGCTTCAGGTGTAGTCATGCCTTATTTTAGTAAAATCAAGCGTCATATGATGCTGCTGAAGAAAATTGGTGGTTTCCTCATTATTTTAATGGGAATTTTGTTAATCTTAGGACAAGTAAATGTTCTAGCTGGAATTTTTGAATAAAGGAGAAAAAGATGAAAAAAGTAATGTTTGCTGGCTTAAGCCTCTTATCAGTAGTTGTATTGATGGCCTGTGGTGAGGAAGAGACTAAAAAGACTCAAGCTCCACAACAATCCCCAAAACAACAGCAACAAACGCCTGTACAACAAATAGCAGTCGGAAAAGAGGCTCCAGACTTTACCTTGCAATCCATGGATGGCAAAGAAGTTAAGTTATCTGATTATAAGGGTAAAAAAGTTTACTTGAAGTTCTGGGCTTCCTGGTGTGGTCCATGTAAGAAAAGTATGCCAGAGTTGATGGAACTAGCGGCGAAACCAGATCGTGATTTCGAAATTCTTAGTGTCGTTGCGCCAGGTCTTCAAGGGGAAAAAACAGTAGAAGAATTTCCAAAATGGTTCCAGGAACAAGGATATAAGGATATACCAGTTCTCTACGATACCAAGGGTAGCACTTTCCAAGCTTATCAAATCCGAAGTATTCCTACAGAATATTTGATTGATAGCCAAGGCAAGATTGGAAAAATCCAGTTTGGTGCCATAAGAAATGCAGATGCGGAAGCAGCCTTTAAAGAAATGAACTAGAATCAAGGTTTTAAAATAGTATTTATATAATCAAGAACCTGAGACAAAATAGTTCTCAGCCACAAAAAAGCTAGAGCTTTCCAATTGCGGAACTCTAGCTTTTTAATTTTGAGTCGTTCTCTTATTGTATTTTAGGAGGTTGTTAGCCATAAGTACCAATCCCAT
>CABTAV010000157.1:0-3967 GCA_902482895.1 uncultured Streptococcus sp.
GCTGTTGAAACCACACCTTCTATTTGTGAATCTAGGATATGGTTATGCGCCAAGTCTAGCACTTGATAACCGGCATCCTTGATGGCATCCATAACTTCACCAGGTGCATTAAAGAGAGGATAACCTGCCAAATAGTGGTCCTTGTTAACAGTACCTTCAAAATCACCTATAATCAAGTCTGCTTGTTTGAGCCATGGTTTCACATAATCAAAATTTTCATGAAAATCATAAGTACCATCTTCTTTTAAAGCAGAACGATAGATGGGAATATGATAGAGGAGGTCCCCGTTGGCCATAATTCTAGCAGTTTTTTCCTCTTCCTGATCTTTAGCATTTTGATTGGTCTTATTTGCTTCTTGAGAAATGGCATCCTTTTTTTGACTGGTTAAGGGGATTCCTTGGAAACTTTCAAACAACAAGACCAAGCCCATTGATAAAGCAACTGCTAGCAAGAGTATCGCCACAAAGCCCTTATTACTCCACTTGCGATAACTCCTAAAAAAGTTTACAAAACCCCTCATAAAACGAAAAACTGGTCCACGTTTATGTCTATCTTGTCTTCTTTGCATCTTCATTCTCCCTACTTTCTTATGCAAGCCTTTTCTTTTTATTATATCACAGATAAGCAATTCTTTCACAATTGAATTGAACTTCCTATCTATTTTCTGTAAATCCTAAAGACTGTAATGCTTTCAATCCTTGTCATTTTGTGATATCATGTAGAGGTAATGAAAGGAGAGAAAATGTCTGCAATAGAACGTATTACAAAAGCTGCTCACTTAATTGATATGAACGATATTATCCGTGAAGGGAATCCTACTCTACGCGCGGTTGCTGAGGAAGTTACTTTCCCTCTATCTGACCAGGAAATTATCCTTGGCGAAAAAATGATGCAATTCCTCAAACATTCCCAAGATCCTGTCATGGCTGAAAAGATGGGACTCCGCGGTGGGGTTGGACTGGCTGCTCCTCAGTTAGATATCTCAAAACGTATTATCGCTGTTTTGGTACCTAATATTGTTGAAGAAGGCGAAACTCCACAGGAAGCCTACGACTTACAAGCCATTATGTACAATCCCAAAATCGTCTCTCACTCTGTTCAAGACGCTGCTCTTGGCGAAGGAGAAGGTTGCCTATCTGTTGACCGCAACGTGCCTGGCTATGTTGTTCGCCATGCCCGCGTTACTGTTGACTACTTTGACAAGGACGGCGAAAAACACCGTATTAAGCTCAAAGGCTATAACTCCATCGTTGTTCAGCATGAAATTGACCACATCAACGGAATCATGTTTTACGATCGTATCAATGAAAAAGACCCATTTGAAGTTAAAGATGGTCTACTGATTCTAGAATAAAGAAAATCCCGTTGCAAAACGGGGTTTTGTGTTATAAATATTGGATGAGAGGAATTATAACCAACATATGTAGCAAGGGATTAGCTAAGACACCTTTTATCCACGGAATAAGTACCTTATACCAATTCATAGATGAAGGACAATTCAATGCCTTGGTTAACTTGACTAAGAAAATGGTTTGACAGGACGAGTTCCTCTAGCCTGGAAAATCCAACTTGATTACGGTTCTAATCTTGATTTTCTTTGTGAAACTTAGGAAAATATCTCAACTATTCTTACATCTATTATACGAATTTACACAAAGAAAAGCCCTTAGAAACTTGTAGTCTAAGACCTTTGTCTTCGTTCTGACAAATGTACATAACGTTGGTCTTTTACTTTTACCCAATCACACTTCCGTTTGGTACAGCTGGATCAACTGTAAGAAGGGTTAATTTCCCATCATGTTCAGCTGAGAGAATCATTCCTTGGCTGACATATTTTTTCATCATTTTACGCGGTTTGAGGTTGGCAACGATTTGGACTTTCTTGCCGACCAATTCTTGTTCATTTGGATAGTATTTAGCAATTCCAGAGAGGATTTGACGGTCTTGACCATCACCTGCATCTAGGCGGAATTGAAGCAACTTATCAGAACCCTCTACTTTAGAAACCTCTTTGACTTCTGCGACACGGATTTCAACCTTGTCAAAGTCCTCAAACTTGATTTCGTCCTTGTTGAGTTTGAGTTCGACTTCGTCTGGATTCCATTCTTTTTCCACGGCTGGTTTGTTGCCTTCCATTTGTTCCTTGATATAGGTGATTTCTTCTTCCATATCCAGACGTGGGAAGATTGGTGTTCCTTTGGCAACTACATTCACACCTGCAGGGAAATCAGCCAAGTTCAAGTTCTCAAGGCTAGAAATTTCTGCTAAACCAAGTTGAGTCAAGACCGCACGACTGGTTTCCATCATAAATGGCTCAATCAAGTGAGCGACGACACGAAGGCTAGCTGCCAAGTGACTCATGACACTTGCCAATTGATTGCGGAGTGCTTCATCTTTTGCCAAGACCCATGGAGCTGTCTCGTCGATGTATTTATTGGTACGAGAGATAAGTGTCCAGACTGCTTCTAAAGCACGAGGGTAGTCAACTGCTTCCATGTGTGTATGGTAGTCAGCGATTGATTCAGCAGCTACTTGAGCAAGAGCATGGTCAAATTCTGTCACACCTTCCACATAGGCTGGAATTTGCCCATCAAAGTACTTGTTAATCATAGAAACGGTACGGTTGAGGAGGTTTCCGAGGTCATTTGCCAATTCATAATTGATACGGCCAACGTAGTCTTCCGGAGTAAAGGTTCCGTCTGAACCAACTGGAAGGCTACGCATGAGGTAGTAACGAAGTGGATCTAGTCCAAAACGCTCTATCAACATTTCAGGATAGACAACGTTCCCCTTAGACTTAGACATCTTACCATCTTTCATGACAAACCAACCATGACCAATCAAACGTTCTGGCAATTTGATATCCAACATCATAAGAAGAATTGGCCAGTAGATTGAGTGGAAACGAAGAATATCTTTCCCTACCATATGGAATACTGTTCCGTTCCAGAACTTATCAAAGTTAGCGTGTTCATCTTGATCGTAGCCAAGAGCTGTCACATAGTTGAGTAGAGCATCAAACCAAACATAGACAACGTGTTTTGGATTTGATGGGACTGGTACTCCCCATGTAAAGGTTGTACGAGAAACCGCCAAATCTTCTAAACCTGGCTCGATGAAGTTGCGAAGCATTTCATTGAGGCGACCATCTGGCGTGATAAATTCAGGATGAGCTTTGAAAAATTCGACCAAACGATCTTGGTATTTGCTGAGGCGAAGGAAGTAGGATTCTTCAGATACCCATTCCACTTCGTGACCTGATGGAGCAGTACCGCCAGTCACATTTCCAGCTTCGTCACGGAAGACTTCTGCCAGCTGGCTTTCTGTAAAGAATTCCTCATCTGAGACTGAATACCAACCAGAGTATTCACCTAGGTAGATGTCATCTTTAGCCAGCAAGCGTTCAAAGACCTGCGCCACTACTTTTTCATGGTAGTCATCAGTTGTACGGATAAATTTATCATAGGAGATATCTAGTAATTGCCAGAGTTCTTTGACTCCAACTGCCATCCCATCAACATAAGCTTGAGGTGTAATGCCAGCTTCTTCAGCTTTCTGCTGGATTTTCTGACCATGCTCATCAAGACCTGTCAAATAAAAGACATCGTAGCCCATCAGGCGTTTGTAACGTGCTAGGACATCACAAGCGATGGTTGTGTAGGCAGAACCGATATGAAGTTTACCAGATGGATAGTAAATCGGCGTTGTAATATAAAAATTCTTTCCAGACATAATTTTTCCTTTCCAGGCAAATGAAACCTGTTTTTCTAACACTTCATTATATCACATTTTTAAGGATTTTCGATAGGGAAATCTATACAAAAACAAGATAGACGAGTGTCCATCTTGTTGATTTTATTCATAACGAAGGGCTTCGATTGGATCAAGTTTCGATGCCTTGTTGGCTGGCAAGACTCCAAAAATCATACCAACACTAGCCGAAACTGCAAGACTAAATAGGGCAAC
>CABTAV010000158.1:0-3959 GCA_902482895.1 uncultured Streptococcus sp.
GCGTGTTGGTCATATTCTTCACCAACTGTTATTTTTACAATACTATCTTTAAATATATTGGGAGACGGTAAAATCAATCGACTTGCTGCGATATTACAAACTAAAATCCCTTTCTTAGACGGATCAGTCAAAAAACGCAAGGCTTCAACCCGTGAAATGATTTTTTCTTGTGAAGACATCAAAAACTCTACCATAGGGGAGTCATCTACCAAAAATGGATAGACAAGTTCCTCACCCAAGACAGAGATAAGATCACTAACAAGTCCTTCTGCTTCTCCATAAGTTGACGTCAATAACACAATCTTATCTTCCTGTCTCAAACTACTAGCAATTGCTAAAGTTTTTGTAGAAGTTGACAAGCCTAACATTAATTGTCTTTTCTTATCTGTCAGATTTTGATGCCATTTTTTAATCTGATCATTTTCTGAGAATAAATCTAATAAGGTCATCATTTATCCGTTATACCTCTGCATTGTTTTCTCAAAATTTTTCTCTTGTAAATAATCATTTACAGCTTCGTCAACCTTGTCAATAGACTGTAAAATACCGATATAATCATCCTTGTCAAACGTACTCAAAACATGGTGAACAACTGACATACCATTTTTAGGTCTTCCGATTCCAATCTTAACACGATTAAAGACCTGAGTCCCTATATGTTGAATAATAGACTTGATACCATTATGACCACCTGCGGAGCCCTTTGCTCTTAAACGAATCTTTCCAACTTCCATGTCAAGATCATCGTAAATGATGAGTAAATCTTCAATGTCTAAACCATAGTAAGTCAATAAAGCATGAACTGCTTTTCCACTTTCATTCATAAAGGTCATTGGTTTGACCAGATAAATTTTTTCTCCATTTAGGAAAAAAGATGCTAGATCAGCTTGAAATATCTTATCGTGTGTAAAAGTAACATTCTGTTTCTTCGCTAGTTGGTCAATCAACATAAAACCAACATTGTGTTTTGTTTCAAAATATTTATCCCCTGGATTTCCCAATCCTACAAGTAATTTGGTCATTTATTTTTCCTTACAAAAGCCAAAAGGGTTGGAATTTTTTTCCAACCTAATTGATACTATTCATTAAATTTTTTAGACATTAAAGCGGAATTCCATGATATCGCCATCTTGAACGATATATTCTTTTCCTTCTTCACGCAAGCGTCCAGCTTCTTTTACAGACTTTTCAGATCCGTATTTCACTAGATCCTCATATGACATGGTTACTGCACGAATAAATCCTTTTTCAAAGTCTGAGTGAATAATTCCAGCTGCTTGAGGAGCCTTCATACCACGTTTGAAGGTCCAAGCGCGAACTTCTTTTTCACCAGCTGTGAAGTAAGTTCCCAATCCAAGCAAATGGTAAGCAGCACGAGTCAACTTGTCAACGCCTGATTCTGTCAACCCAAGTGCTTCAAGAAACTCTTGCTTATCTTCATCGTCTAACTCAGAAATTTCTTCCTCAGCACGCGCAGAAATAACTACTACTTCAGCATTTTCTGTCGCTGCAAATTCACGAATTTGTTTAACATAGTCGATAGAGTCAGGTTCTGAAACCACATCCTCGTCCACATTAGCAACATAGAGCACTGGTTTAGTCGTCAAAAGGAAGAGACCTTTGACAACTTTTTGTTCTTCATCTGTAAATTCGATGGTGCGAGCTGATTTTCCATCTTCAAGTACTGGTTTAATCTTTTGAAGAACATTGAATTCTGCCACTGATTCTTTATCTTTTTGCGTACGTGCCATCTTTTCTACACGCGCATAGCGCTTATTGACTGATTCTAAATCAGCAAGAATCAACTCCAAGTTAATGGTATCAATATCTGCAAGTGGATCCACAAAGGCATCTTCACGTCCTTGCTCGCGCATGACATTCTCATCATCAAAAGCACGAACTACATGAACAATCGCATCTACTTCACGGATATTAGCCAAGAATTTATTTCCTAGCCCTTCTCCTTTTGAAGCTCCTTTTACAATTCCTGCGATATCTGTAAATTCAAAAGTTGTGGGAACTGTCTTTTTAGGAGTAATCATTTCAGTTAGTTTTTGTAGGCGTTCATCTGGAACTTCTACCATTCCAACATTTGGATCAATCGTCGCAAATGGGTAGTTTGCCGCCTCTGCTCCTGCTTTTGTAATTGCATTAAATAGTGTTGATTTACCAACGTTTGGCAAACCAACGATACCTGCTGTTAAAGCCATATTTTTTCATTCTCCGTTTTCATTTCAATCCCTAATATTATAACACAAAAAGGGAAAACTTGCTAACCCTCTAACTAAGGCTTCCTAGTCAATAATTTTATTCATTTTTCGATCAAAATCATAGCGTCCCATCATGACAACATGGTCACAATTACTACATTTGATTTTGATATCTGCCCCTACACGTGTAATTTCCCAACGATTTGCTTTTTTACCAGTTGACTTGATAGTACAAGCATGTGGTTTTTTCATCTCAACAAAATTTCCAACTTGATACATACTACTCTCCTTTTCTTTTTCGATTATATCATAAAAGAGGCGAGCCAGGCTCAACCTCTTTCACTTAATTTGTACGAACTGGTGTAATGAGCTGCATGAAGTCTTCGTCAGTATCTGCTGGCACAAGAGTAAATGGACGAACAGCTGAGATAAAGCTAATGGTCACCTTTTCGCTATTTAAAGCCTTAAGAGAATCAATCAAGTAAGTTGGGTTGAAACTAATGGTCAAATCTTCACCAGTAACCTGATCAGTATCGATTTCTTCGTTTACTTTACCAACTTCTGGAGAGTGAACATGGGCGCTAACAACTCCACCTTTAATTTCAAGCTTCACAGTACCATTTTGAGTCGCACTTGATAAAAGACGAGCACGTTCCATTGACTGGCGTAAGTTTACAACATCAAAAGTAATAGTAGTATTAAAGTCCGTTGGAATCAAACGATCTGTATCAGGATAGTTTCCTTCGAGGAGACGAGTATAGAAGCTAATATTTTCGCTTCTAAAGAGGATTTGATTGTTGGCAAAGAAAATCTCCACAGTTTCAATATCATCTGTAAATACCACTGAAAATTCGCGTAAAGAACGGCTAGGAATCACGACATCAAAATCATCACTATTTTTCTCAAGCGTTAATTTTTTCTGGCTTAGACGATGAGAGTCTGTTGCAACTGTTTTTAACTCTTTGTGGTTGCTCAATACGAAGTGGACACCTGTCAAAATTGGACGACTTTCTTGTGTACTTGCAGCAAAAGCTGTTTCATTGATAATTTTCTTAAGTAGTTTGGTTTCAAGAACCAAAGGAGTACTAGCTGAAATTTCTTGGATTCGTGGATATTGTTCGCTATCTTTTCCTTTTAGGGTAATTTCTGATTTGCCGCTAGTTAAAACAATTTGATTTTGTTCAATTTCTTTAAAATCAAGAGTCACATCTGGAAGACTAGATACAACATTGATAAAAAAAGAAGCTTCAAGAAGAATCGAACCTAAAGAAGTAATTAACAAACCAGCATCTTCATTTTTTTGAGAAATAAAATTTTCAATTGAAATTTGACCATTTGAACCAATTAAAGTAACACCTTCATTGGTTACATCAATTTTGACAGTTGATAAAATAGGAATGGCATTTTTAGAGCTAATAGCTCTCTTAGTAGTATTTAAGGCTTGTAGAAATAAATTTTTATTAATTGAAAAATGAATCATGGATTCTCCTTTATTTATTTTTAGTATTAGAAGGATAATAGTAATAATAGAGTCTGTGAAATCTGTGGAAAACAGACTTGAAGTGAGTCATATCAAGTTTTTTGGCTTGTTTAAAAAATGTGGATAAAAAAGATAAAAATGCGAAAGTTATCCACAAGTTATTTTATTTTCTTTTTGATTGATTCAATTTCTAAACGTAAATTATCGTCTTCATCAATCAAAGATTTAATTTTTGCATGGGCATGAATGACTGTTGTATGATCTTTTCC
>CABTAV010000159.1:0-3951 GCA_902482895.1 uncultured Streptococcus sp.
TTCTCTTTATCCTTGAGGAAGGTTTTAAAGACAGTCTGAAAAAGAGGATGAACCTGCTTTAGATTGTCCTCAATGAGCCCGAAAAATTTATCCGGTTCCTTATTCTGAAAGTGAAAAAGCAAGAGTTGATAGAGATGGTAGTGGTGTTTCAAGTCTTCTGAATAGCTCAAAAGCTTGTCTAGAATTTCTTTATTCGTCAAGTGCATGCGAAAAGTAGGGCGATAAAAACGTTTATAGCTGAGTTTCCGACTATCTTGTTGGATGAGTTTCCAGTAACGCTTGATAGCCTTGTATTCATGGGATTTTCGATGAAACTGATTCATGATTTGGACACGCATACGACTCATAGCACGGCTCATGTGTTGGACAATATGGAAACGATCCAACACGATTTTAGCGTTTGGAAAAAGCTGTTTAGCCAAGTCATAGTAAGGGCTAAACATATCCATAGTAATGATTTTCACCTGACAGCGCACGGCTCTATCGTAGCGAAGAAAGTGATTCCGGATGATAGCCTGTGTTCTTCCTTCAAGAACAGTGATGATATTAAGATTATCAAAATTTTGAGTAATAAAACTCATCTTTCCCTTAGTAAAGGCATACTCGTCCCAAGACATAATCTCAGGGAGGTACGAAAAATCAGGCTTAAAACGGAAGTCATTAAGCTTGCGAATAACAGTTGATGTTGAAATGGCTAACTGATGAGCAATATCGGTCATAGAAGTCTTTTCAATCAACTTTTGCGCAATTTTTTGGTTGATAATACGAGGAATTTGGTGATTCTTCTTGACGATAGAAGTTTCAGCGACCATCATTTTTGAACAGTGATAGCACTTGAAACGACGCTTTTTAAGTAGAATTCTAGTAGGCATACCAGTCGTTTCGAGGTAAGGGATCTTAGACGGTTTTTGAAAATCATATTTCTTCATTTGACTTCCGCACTCAGGGCAAGATGGAGCATTGTAGTCCAGTTTGGCGATGATTTCTTTGTGTGTATCCCTATTGATGATATCTATAAATTGGATATTAGGGTCTTTGATATCGAGTAGTTTTGTGATAAAATGTAATTGTTCCATAGGATTCTTTCTAATGATGGTTTGGTCGCTTTTCATTATAGATCTTATGGGACTTTTTTTCTACAATAAAAACGGCTCCATAATATCTATAGGGGATTTACCCACTACAAATATTATAGAGTCAGGTTTTTATAATTGTATTTTTTTACTTCCAAGCCTTAAGTGAAATTTCGCCACTATTGAGCCAGATTTCTTTTCCGTTATCACATTGAACTAAAAGCTGGCCATTTTCTGAGATATCTTTAGCAAGTCCCTTGTAGTCTTTTTGATCTAGTGTGAAAGTAACTTCTTTTCCTAGAACGAATGACTGTTTTTTGTATAGGTATAATAGCTCTTCTGCAGGTGTTTCGAAGAAAGCACGCCAGATTTCTATTATTAATTCATTTCTGGTTATAGGTGCTGGAGCTTTGAATAAACTAGCAGCTTTTTCTTTTAATTCTTGAGGGAAGTCTTTAATAGTAAAGTTGATCCCTACTCCAATAATGATATCTGTGACTAGGCCTGTTTCTACAGACGTCATTGCCTCAGTGAGGATTCCTCCAATTTTATGATTGTTTAGGTAGATATCATTGACCCATTTTATGTCGACATCTATTAAAGTTAGGTTCTTAATGGCTTTGTAGACAGCTCCTGCTACAAGTAGTGTGTAGGATGGTAATTTGTCATAGGGGAGATTTGGTTTAAGATGGAGTGTCATATAAATACCACCTTGTGGTGAGTAGAAGGAACGTTGAAATCGGCCTCGGCCTGCTGTTTGATAGGAAGCTAGATAGAGGGTATTTGCTTCATGTCCTAAATCAATTGCTTCTTTTGCATCTAGTTGTGTTGATTTTGTTTCGAGTTTAAAGCTGACTTTAATTGGAAGATTTTCTTCTAGAATCTCTGGAAGAATAAGGTCACCATTCATCAGTTTATATCCTTTATTTTTGATGCTATCAATTTCAATGCCTTCTTGTTCTAGCCGCTTGATGGCTTTCCAAATTGATGTTCGGCTTAGGGATAGTTCTTCTGCGATTTTTTCTCCGCTGATATAGTCGGTTTCTTTAGCTAGAATATGGTAGACAGCTTGGTAGGATTTCATAGTGTTGCCTTTCTTTAAGAATAGTATATGATTTGAATCTAGTTTGGATAGTTGCTTCTAATCTTTATTTTATTACTACTATTTTAACATATGTCTAGTATTTTCGGCACGATTTTTTGGAGTGAATCTAGTCATTAAGCTTGAGTTTTGAAATCTCAGTATTTTTGCTCTCTTTTTTACCTAGAAAACGTTTCCTTTGTTTTCAAATTGCTAAAAAAGTGGTACAATATAGGATAGCTTGCTATTATCTGAATCAGTTGATTTGGAGAGAAAGGATTCATTTTGAAATCAATAGGCTTTCTTGAAAAGCTGAAAGGGTTGTCTAGTAAAGAGCTGATTTTATTGGGAATTATCCTGAGTATCTTTTTACCCTTTTATCTTTTTGTAGTTGTATTCTGTTTATATATTATCAGTTTAATTTTCACAGGAGACATGAAAAGTATTCTTCAGAAAATGGGGGAGCATCCGCTGCTGCTTCTTTTTCTTGGCTATAGTACTGTTATATCCGTTTTTGCACAAAATTGGATGGGTCTTGTGGCTTCGGTAGGAATTTTTCTTTTTACTATTTTCTTTTTGCACTATCAGTCGATTTTATCACATAAATTCTTTCGCTTGATTTTGCAGCTCGTCTTGTTTGGTAGTGTATTGTCAGCTGCTTTTGCGAGTTTAGAACATTTCCAAATTGTGAAGAAATTCAATTATGCTTTTCTTTCACCCAATATGCAGGTTTGGCATCAGAATAGAGCAGAAGTGACCTTCTTTAATCCTAATTATTATGGAATTATTTGTTGTTTCTGTATCATGATTGCCTTCTATCTGTTTACAACGACCAAGTTGAATTGGTTGAAAGTATTCTGTGTGATTGCAGGCTTTGTGAATCTCTTTGGTTTGAACTTTACTCAAAATAGAACCGCCTTTCCTGCTATTATCGCTGGAGCAATCATCTATCTCTTTACGACTATTAAAAACTGGAAGGCTTTTTGGCTTAGTATTGGGGTCTTCGCGATCGGCTTGAGCTTCCTCTTTTCTAGTGATCTGGGAGTTCGGATGGGAACTTTGGATTCTTCTATGGAAGAACGGATTTCTATCTGGGATGCTGGGATGGCCTTGTTTAAGCAAAATCCTTTTTGGGGTGAGGGGCCATTGACCTACATGCACTCTTACCCTCGGATAAATGCTCCTTATCATGAACATGCCCACAGTCTTTATATTGATACGATTCTGAGTTATGGAATTGTGGGAACTATTTTATTAGTCTTGTCTTCTGTTGCTCCTGTTCGATTGATGATGGATATGAGTCAGGAGTCGGGGAAACGTCCGATTATCGGTCTTTATCTGTCTTTCCTTACAGTGGTTGCTGTGCACGGAATCTTTGACCTGGCCCTCTTCTGGATTCAGTCTGGTTTCATTTTCTTGCTAGTTATGTGCAGTATTCCGTTGGAACATCGAACATTGGTATCGGACATGACGGATTAAGTTTATAAGTTTAAAATCTTCTATCTTGGGTAGGAGATTTTTTTACTGGGAAAAAATATTTCCAAATCGAAATAGTTGACAGTTGGAATAATGAGTGTTACAATTGTTTTATTCTTTTCGATATCGAAATAAATTGGAGGTGTTATGAAAGATAGTCATTTGCTAGCCCATCATATTCGTTTGTTGAATGGGCGAATTTTTCAAAAGTTACTGAGCCAAGACCCTGAAGCTCTTTATCGGAGTGAGCAGGGGAAGATTTTAGCGGTTTTATGGAATAGTGAGACAGGCTGTGCAACTGCGACAGACATTGCGCTTGCG
>CABTAV010000160.1:0-3935 GCA_902482895.1 uncultured Streptococcus sp.
GTCATATCCGCATTGATAAGATTAGCCTCATCACGGAGTTTCATTTCATATTCAGCAGTTGTTTCATTAATTTTCTTATAAGTAACCTCAGGAGTGATTTTATGGTTATTGATAAATACTTTATTGAACTGTTGAACCTGTCCAGGTAAAGTATGACCATTCAGCGTGTATTCCTTAACACGTGGAAAGGCTTGGTCAATCACCGCTTTTAGTACTTTAGACTGGATAGTATCATATGTCACTTTACTGTCATCTACTACCGCACCAGTTTCTTTTTCAGCAGTAGCTTCAGTATTTTGAACTCCATCCTGATTGTCAGTCTTAATATTTACAACTGTCTTTTCAGTACCATATGTACCAGCTTTAAGTAAGATTTTCTTTTCATTTTTAAGATTTTCATTAACAGCAGCTGGTAAAGTAACCGTATCAAAAAGTTTTACATCATTATTTGTTGCATTCAGTTGACCATCTGATTTTAGGCTAATAGTCAGATGATTCACTGAGCCGTTTACTGGAGCTGCAACACGACCACCTTGATACCATGTGCTACTACCTGGTGTCTTATATTCCCAGAACCAACCTGATTTATCATATCCAACAAAGACATTATTGTTTGTATCTTTAAATTTCAAGAAGACTCCAAAACGTGATTTTCCTGTTTCAGATTCTTCTTTGAAAGTGAGATCCACATTCGCATTCCCATTCGCATCCACAGTCAATCCTTGTTTTTCAAACAAGGCTGGTTTGCTGGCATTGTCATTTTGATCTGTTGAAGATAGCTTATTGTATCGGACACCATTTTCTTCACGAACGGCTACAGTCCCTTGCTGTTCTTTTCTTGCTACAGTTTGCCATTCTGGAGTGACTTCCTTTGGCGTCTCTGGCTTAGCTGTTGCTGGTTTTTCTTCTTTCGGCTTGTCTTCTTTTGGCTTTTCTTCAACTGATTTTTCTTCAACTGGTTTTTCAGTTTCCTCTAAATTCGCAGGTTTTGAACTAGAGATTCCCTTAATATGATCTTGGATCCATTTTAATTGAGCTGGAGAGAAAAGAATTCCTCCACTACGGACTCCAACCACACCATTTTGATGAACTCCAATCAATTTACCATCCGTATCAAAGATACCACCACCGCTAGCACCTGGTTGACCACCTTGATAACCAACTCCTTGGACTCCTTCACCATAAGATTCAGCAAAATCCACAGCACTGTTAATAACTGGTGCCAACTTACCAGCAGGATAGCCAAACATATTGACTTTATCCCCAACTTTCTTAACAACTGGCTTTTCTGTGACTTCTACAGGAGCATTTTCAAGAACTGTACGCAATCTCACAAGAGCCAAATCGTTCTTATAGCCCTTTAGATAGCCATCTCGATCCCAGTGTATCACATCTTTTTTACTAAATTTTACATCATCTAAACCAGGATAGGATATACTAAAAATATCGCCATCCCCTTTATCATTATCCACAACCTTACGAATATTTCCATCTTGCTGATCCTTGATAAAGTTGTGAGAAACAGTCAAAACAAGATCCTTACCAATGACAATACCACTACCTTCTCCTGATGGAGTCTTAATCTTAACAGTAGCGCCATAGTTCAATTCTCCATTTTTTGTTTTGGCAACATCTTCAGGAACTAGACTACCAGTATCTTGCGCTAATTGGTCTTTATTTACCTCTTTACCATTATCAGTAGCTTTTTCAACTTTGCCTTCCAATTCTTTCGGCAACTTGTCAGTAGTTTCTTTGTTTTCCTTTTCAAGAGCTAGTAATTCTTCTTCAGTTTTTGGTCCATCTGTTGTTTCAGCAGAACCCGGATTTGCTGCTGCAGCTTCTTTATCGAACTCCCGTCCATTATCGCTCGCTTTTTTATCCAAATCAGCCAGCTCACTTGGCAAATTATCTGTTGATCCAACTGTAGGTGTGTTAGCCATTACTGGAGCAGTAGCAAAAAAACTAGCCCCAATCATAACTGAAGCAACACCTAGTGCAAATTTACGAATACTGTATGTACAGCGTTTTTCAAAAAATCGTTTATCCATTAACTCCTAATTCCTTTCATCGATTTCCGTAAGCGTTTGCATTTCTTGTTCGAAAAATACTCCTTTCTATCTGAAAAGTGCAATGCTTAACGTTTATAGATAAAAAATAATTGCACTTTTAATATAACAAATATTGGCAGATAAAGCAATAGAAAAGCGATGAAAATTGCTAATTTTTTCTTTAAGTGACTTCCACTTGTACTAGAGGTGGAAGTTAGTAATTTCTTCTTTATTCTGACAAAACCATGCTCTGAGATATAGGGGGAAATTGTCACAAAATAAAAAGAGTCTGGAACAATAGTCCCTTATCTCCAAAAAAAGAACCTTAGACAAAATAGTTCTCAGCCACAAAAAAGCTAGAGATTTCCACTTGCGGAACTCTAGCTTTTTAATTTTGAGTTGTTCTCTAACTTTTTAATCAATCATTTCCACACAGAAAGCATCCCATGGAGCTAAGATTTGTTTTTCAAAAACTTCTTGAGCCACAGTATTTTCAATCAGGACTGATTTAACTTTTCCTTCTACTGCCAAGTCTTGTTCTTCATTGGACAAGTTAGCTACGACTAGGAATCGACGGTCCCCATCTTTACGGATATAGGCAAAGACCTTGTCAGCCGTATCAAGCAATTCAAAGTCAGCTCGAATCAACCAGCTATTCTCCTTACGGATTTGAACCAGTTTCTGATAGGTATAGAAAATAGAATCTGGATTTGTCAGCGCTTCTTGAACGTTGATTGCTTGATAGTTTGGATTCACTGCCAACCAAGGTTGACCTGTTGAGAAACCAGCGTTTTTGCTCTCGTCCCATTGCATAGGGGTACGGGCATTGTCACGTCCAATGACACGGATACTGTCCATGATTTCTTCCATCGGAACACTTTTTTCAAGAGCCTCACGCGCATAGTTGAGGGATTCAATATCTTCTACTTGGTCCAGTGTTTCAAACGGATAGTTGGTCATCCCAATTTCCTCACCTTGGTAGATATAAGGAGTCCCTCTCATGAGATGAAGCAAGATGGCAAAGGCTTTGGCAGATTTTTCGCGGTATTCTTGGTCATTTCCCCAGATTGAGACGATACGAGGAAGGTCATGATTGTTCCAGAAGAGCGAATTCCAGCCATCCTCAACTCCTAACTCTGTCTGCCATTTGTTGAAGATTTCTTTTAACTTAGCGATATTCAGCTCTTTTTGATAGTGCCATTTAGGTTGCCCTTCCTGATACTGAAGACAGATATGCTCAAACTGGAAGACCATAGACAATTCTTGGCCCTTTGGATCAGAGTAGAGCTTGGCAATCTCTGGAGTTGCTCCCCAGGTTTCCCCTACTGTCAAGAGATTCTTATCTCCAAAGGTCGCCTGATTCATCTCCTTGAGATAAGGGTGGAGCATAGGACCATTATTGACTACTTTCTCGTCAGGAATTTTCCCAATCATGTCAATGACATCCATGCGGAAACCACCAATGCCTTTATCAATCCAGAAATTCATCATCTCATAAATTTTCTGACGAAGTTTTTCATTTTCCCAGTTGAGATCAGGTTGCTTCTTGCTGAAAAAGTGGAGATAGTACTGACCTGACTTTTCATCGTACTCCCAAGCAGACCCACTAAAGATAGACTCCAAATCGTTGGGTTCATCCCGCCAGATATAGTAGTCTCGTTCAGGACTATCAGGATTTTCACAGGCCTCGACAAACCAAGCATGCTCATCTGAAGTATGATTGACCACTAAGTCCATGATGATACGAATATCACGTTTCTTAGCTTCCGCGATCAGTTGGTCCATATCCTCCATGGTCCCGAAAATAGCCGCAATCGCTTGATAATCAGCAATATCATAGCCATTATCATCCATAGGACTGTCATAAACTGGAGAAAGCCAAATCGC
>CABTAV010000161.1:0-3905 GCA_902482895.1 uncultured Streptococcus sp.
GGGAAGCTCTTCCTTGCTCAGATAGTTTTCAGCATCTTTTAGTTGTAATTTTTGATTGTATTCCATGTTTCCAACACTTTGCGGGACTTTGAGTGTCAATTCTGCCCAGTCTTCAAAGGTTCGAATGCGCATAGCAACTTTCTTTTCTCGAAGTTCAAAATCAGGCGTGTCTATGTAGTAATTTTTTTGAAGAACAGGAGTGACGTCTGTGAACTGGTCCTTTAGACGATTGTATTCATCTTTTTTCAAGAGTGTTTTCAATTCAATTTCTAAATGTTTCATTTTTCTTACCTTTTCTTTATCGTTGAAAGCGGATTTATGGTATAATAAGCATTGTATTTATTGTATATGAATCTGGAGAAAAAATCAAAGATATTTTTGAAGGATAATATGTGAATAAGGGAGAATATATGACCTTAGAATGGGAAGAATTTCTAGATCCTTACATTCAAGCTGTTGGTGAGTTAAAGATTAAACTGCGTGGTATTCGTAAGCAATATCGTAAGCAAAATAAGCATTCTCCTATTGAGTTTGTGACTGGTCGAGTCAAGCCAATTGAGAGCATCAAGGAAAAAATGTCTCGGCGTGGCATTACTTATGCGACCTTGGAACACGATTTGCAAGATATTGCTGGTTTGCGTGTGATGGTTCAGTTTGTAGATGACGTTAAGGAAGTAGTGGAGATTTTGCGCAAGCGTCAAGATATGCGGATTATACAGGAGCGAGATTACATTACTCATCGAAAGGCTTCAGGCTATCGTTCCTATCATGTGGTAGTAGAATATACGGTTGATACCATCAATGGAGCCAAGACCATTTTGGCGGAAATTCAGATTCGTACTTTGGCCATGAATTTCTGGGCAACGATAGAACATTCTCTCAACTACAAGTACCAAGGGGATTTCCCAGAGGAAATTAAAAAGAGACTGGAAATTACTGCCAAAATTGCCCATCAGTTGGATGAAGAAATGGGTAAAATACGTGATGATATCCAAGAAGCCCAAGCACTTTTTGATCCTTTGAGTAGAAAATTAAATGATGGTGTAGGAAACAGTGACGATACAGATGAAGAATACAGGTAAACGAATTGACCTGATAGCTAATAGAAAACCACAGAGTCAAAGGGTTTTGTATGAATTGCGAGATCGTTTGAAGAGAAATCAGTTTATACTCAATGATACCAATCCGGATATTGTTATATCCATCGGTGGGGATGGCATGCTCTTATCGGCTTTTCATAAGTATGAAAATCAACTTGATAAGGTCCGCTTTATCGGTGTTCATACTGGACATTTGGGCTTCTATACGGACTACCGTGATTTTGAGTTGGACAAGCTAGTGACTAATTTGCAGCTAGATACCGGAGCTAAGGTTTCTTACCCTGTTCTAAATGTGAAGGTCTTTCTTGAAAATGGGGAAGTTAAGATTTTCAGAGCGCTAAATGAAGCCAGCATCCGCAGGTCAGATCGAACCATGGTGGCAGATATTGTGATTAATGGTGTTCCCTTTGAACGTTTTCGTGGAGACGGTGTGACAGTGTCAACTCCGACTGGTAGTACGGCCTATAACAAGTCTCTTGGTGGAGCTGTTTTACACCCAACCATTGAAGCTTTGCAATTAACGGAAATTGCTAGCCTTAACAATCGTGTTTATCGAACGCTGGGTTCGTCCATTATTGTTCCTAAGAAGGATAAGATTGAACTTATCCCGACGAGAAACGATTACCATACTATTTCGGTTGACAATAGCGTTTATTCTTTCCGTAATATTGAGCGTATTGAGTATCAAATCGACCATCATAAGATTCACTTTGTTGCATCACCGAGCCACACCAGTTTCTGGAATCGTGTTAAGGATGCATTTATCGGCGAGGTGGACGAATGAGGTTTGGATTTATCGCAGATGAGCATGTCAAGGTTAAGACCTTCTTAAAAAAGCACGAGGTTTCTAAAGGGCTGCTGGCCAAGATTAAGTTTCGAGGCGGAGCTATTCTGGTCAATGACCAACCTCAAAATGCGACGTATCTATTGGATATTGGAGACCGAGTTATCATCGATATTCCTGCTGAGGAAGGCTTTGAAACTCTAGAAGCTATCGAGCGCCCACTGAATATTCTCTATGAGGATGACCATTTTCTAGTCTTGAACAAACCCTATGGAGTGGCTTCTATTCCTAGTGTCAATCACTCCAACACTATCGCTAATTTTATCAAGGGTTACTATGTCAAGCAAAACTATGAAAATCAGCAGGTTCACATTGTAACTAGACTTGATAGAGATACTTCTGGCTTGATGCTCTTTGCTAAGCACGGCTATGCCCATGCACGATTAGACAAGCAGTTGCAGAAGAAATCTATCGAGAAACGCTACTTTGCTTTGGTTAAAGGTGATGGATATTTGGAACCAGAGGGTGAAATTATTGCTCCTATTGCGCGTGATGAAGACTCCATTATCACTAGACGGGTGGCTAAAGGTGGAAAATATGCCCATACTTCTTACAAGATTGTAGCTTCTTATGGGAATATTCACTTGGTTGACATTCGCCTGCATACTGGACGAACCCATCAAATCCGAGTCCACTTTTCTCATATTGGTTTTCCTTTGTTGGGAGATGACTTGTATGGCGGTAGTCTGGACGATGGCATTCAACGTCAGGCTCTGCATTGCCATTACCTATCTTTTTATCATCCATTTTTAGAGCAAGACTTGCAGTTAGAAAGTCCCTTGCCGGATGATTTCAGTAACCTTATTAAACAGTTATCAACTAATACTCTATAAAAACTGATTCAGAGTATAATTATTATTTTAAAGGAGAAAACTCATGGAAGTTTTTGAAAGTCTCAAAGCCAACCTGGTTGGCAAAAATGCTCGTATCGTTCTGCCTGAAGGGGAAGAGCCACGTATTCTTCAAGCGACAAAACGCTTGGTAAAAGAAACAGAAGTAATTCCTGTTTTGCTTGGAAATCCTGAAAAAATTAAAATTTATCTTGAAATTGAAGGTATTGAAGATGGTTATGAAGTCATTGACCCTCAACACTATCCTCAATTTGAAGAAATGGTTACTGCTTTAGTGGAGCGTCGTAAGGGCAAAATGTCTGAAGAAGATGCACGCAAGGTTTTGGTCGAAGATGTCAACTATTTTGGTGTTATGTTGGTTTACTTGGGCTTGGTTGATGGAATGGTGTCAGGAGCGATTCACTCAACAGCTTCAACAGTTCGCCCAGCCCTTCAAATCATCAAAACTCGTCCAAATGTAACTCGTACTTCAGGTGCCTTCCTCATGGTTCGTGGTACGGAACGTTACCTCTTTGGGGACTGTGCTATCAACATCAATCCAGATGCAGAAGCTTTGGCTGAAATTGCGATCAACTCAGCAATCACAGCTAAGATGTTTGGAATCGAGCCTAAAATTGCTATGCTAAGCTATTCTACTAAAGGTTCAGGATTTGGAGAAAGCGTTGATAAGGTTGTTGAAGCAACTAAAATTGCTCACGACTTGCGCCCTGACCTTGAAATCGATGGTGAGTTGCAATTTGATGCGGCCTTTGTTCCAGAAACTGCAGCTCTGAAAGCTCCTGGAAGTACGGTAGCTGGTCAAGCAAATGTCTTCATCTTCCCAGGTATCGAGGCAGGAAATATCGGTTACAAGATGGCTGAACGTCTTGGTGGTTTTGCGGCTGTTGGACCTGTTTTGCAAGGTTTGAACAAGCCAGTTAACGACCTTTCTCGTGGATGTAATGCAGATGATGTTTACAAGTTGACCCTCATCACAGCAGCCCAAGCTGTTCATCAATAAGATTTAGTCCTCTTTCCCTTGGGAAGAGGCTTTTTATACTCAATGAAAATCAAAGAGCAAACTAGGAAACTAGCCGCAGGCTGTACTTGAGTACGGCAAGGCGACGTTGA
>CABTAV010000162.1:0-3878 GCA_902482895.1 uncultured Streptococcus sp.
AATGCGCAGACTATCCTTCCAGTTAATCTCTGTCATCTTGCTTACCTCCCTCAAGCAGGGAGAACACCTGAGTAAGAAGCTGGTCTTGATTCCCATTATTATCAAGAATTTGGCTGGCCAAATCTTTCTTTTTCTCTAAAGGCCACTGGGCTGCCAGACGAAACTCAGCTTCATTTTTGGACAAGTGGTCCCTTTTCATTAAGCGTTCTACTTGGACATATCGGTCCACATAGACCAACCAAGTCTCATCAAACCAAGAGACGTAGTCCTGCTCAAAAAGCAAGGGAATATCCATGAAGAAAATCTCTTCTGTCTGAGCCAACTGGTCTCTCAACGTAGCTAGCTCTTCACGGATAATCTTTCCTTGGATTCGCTTAGACCATTCCTGTTCTTCAGGATTTGAAAAGATAAGACTAGCTAGGATAGGGCGATTAAGTTCTCCGTTTTCAAGGATGATTTCTTGCCCAAAGTGCTGGACTAGAGCTTCAAACAGACGACCACAAGGTTTCTGTAGTTGGTGGACGACTGCGTCGGCATCCACTACTTGAAAGCCTTGCTTCCTTAGAAAATTTGTCACGGTTGACTTACCAGAGGCAATTCCTCCTGTGATTCCGATGATTTTTCCCATCAGCCCCTCCTTTGGCACTGAGGACAAAAGTGAGTTCCTCGTCCACCTAGTTGGATTTTCTCAATAATGGTACCACAGCATACACATTCTTGACCAGCCTTGTCATAGACTTGATGAAAATCCTGCATGGTTCCATCTTCCCCAAAGGCATTGGTATAGGTCCGAATGGTGGAACCACCTTTTTCAACAGCCTGTCCCAATACAGCAATGGTCTGGTCATGAATAGCTGTCGCTTCTGCGGCTGTCAAAGTCTGGGAAGGTCTAGCCGGATGAACCTGAGCTCGCCAAAGAACCTCATCCACATAGATATTGCCAAGTCCAGCTACCAAGGTCTGGTCTAAAAGGTGGGATTTGATAGGCTTTTTAGATTTAGCTAAGGCAGCTTGAAAGACATGCACATCAAAGTCTTGTTCGCTTGGTTCAGGCCCTAGTTTTTTAGAAATAAAGTAGGCTTCCAAAAGGTCAGGAGCCAAGAGTTCCATAGTACCAAACTTGCGAACATCCTCATAAACAAGCGTGCCACCATCTTCAAACTGAAAGAAAATATGGGCATGCTTACGTTCAGGAACCTGGTCTGGATAGTAAAAATACTTGCCCTCCATCCGCAAATGGGAAATCAAAACCTTATCTGTCAGGCAGAAAAGCAAATATTTACCACGACGTCCCATTGACTCAACAATCTGACCAGGCACTTCCTTTTGAAACTCGTCCAAATCTGTCTTAATCATCTTGGGATAGCGAATTTCTACACTCGAAATCTTCTTTCCCAAAATCAATTTTTCTAAGCCACGACGAACAGTTTCAACCTCAGGTAATTCAGGCATAAATCCTCCTTCTGTAAAAACAAGAAGCAGGCATGAGCCCACCTCTACTTAGTATTCTTTTTCATTATAGCCAAAGTCAGCCAAATCTAGCTTTTTATCACGCCAGTTTTTCTTGACCTTGACCCATGTTTCTAGGAAAACTTTGTCTCCTAGCATGAGTTCAATATCACGACGGGCCATGCTACCGATTTTCTTAAGCATAGCACCACCTTTACCGATGATAATCCCTTTCTGACTATCGCGCTCGACCATGATAGTTGCTCGAATATGAACCTTGTCTGTCTCTTCGTCTCGTTTCATAGAATCCACTACTACTGCGACAGAATGCGGAATCTCTTCACGAGTTAGGTGCAAGACTTTCTCGCGAACCATCTCTGAAACCAAGAAACGTTCTGGATGGTCTGTGATTTGATCAGACGGGAAATATTGGAAACCTTCATCTAGATTTTCACTCAAAATATCCACTAGATGAGACACGTTATTCCCTTGAAGGGCTGAGATTGGAACGATTTCCTTAAAGTCCATTTGGTTACGGAAATCATCAATCTGAGACAAAAGCTGGTCTGGATGAACCTTATCAATCTTGTTCACAACTAAAATGACAGGAACCTTGGCAGCCTTGAGGCGTTCGATAATCATATCGTCCCCCTTACCACGCGCTTCATCAGCAGGTACCATGAAAAGAACGGTATCCACTTCGCGAAGGGTACTGTAGGCAGACTCAACCATGAAATCTCCAAGAGCTGTTTTAGGCTTGTGAATCCCTGGTGTGTCGATAAAGACGATTTGTTCCTTATCAGTCGTGTAAATTCCCATGATTTTGTTGCGCGTTGTCTGCGCCTTGTCACTCATGATGGCAATCTTTTGCCCCATGACATGATTTAAAAAAGTTGACTTCCCAACATTGGGACGTCCTAAAATGGCTACAAAGCCTGATTTAAATGTCATAATTTCCTCTTACTGTTTAAAATAATAAATCCCAGATTCGTGGGAGAAAAATCAATGCGCCTGTTAAGGCTGCGAAAAGAGATACCACTAATACCGCGCCAGCCGCCATATCCTTGGCATTTTTAGCCAGCATGGAAAAGTGATAGTGACTGGCCAAATCCACCACATTTTCAATAGCAGAGTTGATAATCTCAAAGGCTACTACCAAGAAAATGCTCAATAGGAGAAAGAGCCATTCGATTCGTGACACCTGAAAAACAAAACCTGCAAGAACAACTACAAGAGCCGTCACTGCATGTTTTCGCATATTGCGTTCTTCCTTGATGGCAGTAAAAATTCCTGTGAGAGCAAATTCTAAACTGGATATCAGGTCACGATTTTTCCATTTTCGTTTATTGTCTTGTGAGTCCATAGGCTGTCAAAATTTCTTCTTGTAAACCGAACATCTCCGCTTCTTCTTCTGGAGTGTAGTGATCATAGCCGTTGATATGTAAAAAGCCGTGTACTGCCAAGAAGCCCATCTCACGCTCAAAGCTATGGCCATATTCCTCGGCCTGCTCATGTGCCTTATCGATAGAGATGAACAATTCCCCAATATAGGCATCAAACTCAGACATCATCTCTGCCAATTCTGGATTTTCAAGTAAATCCTCTTCGTCAAAGGCAATTTCCAACTCTGGCTTATATTCAAGGCTGATGACATCTGTCGGACGGTCTGTGTCACGGTACTCCAGATTGAGTTCATGACTACGCTCATTAGTCACAAAAGTGACTGCCATCTCCTTGTCTTCTTTGCCTAATTTTTGGGCTGCAAATTCCAAAATTTCTTGGGTTTGTTGCAACATTTCTTTTGAAACTTGACCAGTTTCATCTACCATTTCAATATACATGTGCTTCTCGTTTCTCTTTACTTGGCTTTATTATACCACATTTCCATGATTTTATTCTACCTTTTTGATATAATACTATGGAATACAATCACAAGGAGAGAACGATGTCATTTGACGGATTTTTTTTACACCACATGGTTGAGGAATTGCGAAGAGAGTTAGTGAATGGTCGCATCCAGAAAATCAATCAGCCTTTTGAACAAGAGTTGGTCTTGCAAATCCGCAGCAATCGCCAAAGTCATCGCCTGCTCCTTTCTGCCCATCCTGTTTTTGGACGCATTCAGCTGACCCAAACGACTTTTGAAAATCCAGCCCAACCTTCTACCTTTATCATGGTTTTGAGAAAATATTTGCAGGGTGCTCTGATTGAGTCGATTGAGCAAGTGGAAAATGACCGAATTGTGGAAATTACAGTTTCCAATAAAAACGAGATTGGAGACCATATCCAGGCTACCTTGATTATCGAAATCATGGGTAAACACAGTAACATTCTACTGGTTGATAAAAGTAGTCATAAAATTCTCGAAGTTATTAAACACGTCGGCTTTTCACAAAATAGTTACCTCACCTTGCTGCCTGGGTCGACCT
>CABTAV010000163.1:0-3835 GCA_902482895.1 uncultured Streptococcus sp.
GTTGGCATGAATTGGGTCAAATAGTTACGCAAGCCTTTTCCATCACGCAAGAGATAAAAGAGCATGAATGGAACGATAATCAAGGCAACAATCACTTGAGATGCCCCGCTAATAAAGGCGCTCACCCAGTTGACTGCCTGAGATGAAACCTTACTTGCCCAAACTGTAGCCTGGCTAGAAAAATTGGTCAAAACTTGCTCTAACTGAGGTCTGAAATCATCTGGTAAACGCTTGGTTACTAAATCATCAATGACTCTATCAGCATCTTCGAGATAGACTGGAACATTTCTTGCAAAGGTTAAAACCTGACGTTGCAGATTTGGAATGGCTACTGCCAATCCCCAGATAATAAAGAGGGCGATAATGACAAAGACAATACTGATGGCTATGACGCGATTGACTTTGTGTTTTTCCATCCAATCAACAATAGGATTCAACAAATAATATAGCAGGCCAGATAAAATGACTGGCAACATCACAACTGCCAAAAAGTCCAAAACAGGTGAAAATAGAAAACTAATCTTACTTAAAATAAAAAGATTGAGTCCCAATAATAAGGTTACCAAAAATACCGTAATGGCCTTGTTATCCAAAAACCACTTGAAAAACCAAGATAGGCTAAAATGTTTCTCTTTGTGCTCCATAAATACTTCCTTTCTATTGTTCTCTCATTATACCATTTTTAGGCCAAAATAACTCTTTTTTAAAGTGCTTACATACTATTCAATTGCACCGCATAGCATATTATAAATTCATTTTGTGATATAATAGTCTTATCTTTATAAAGAGGTATAGTCATGAAAGAAACTGTTTATTTTGGAACTTATACACGTCGTACTTCCCAAGGGATTTACAAGGCTGACTTTTATACAGAAACTGGTCAACTTGCAAATCTAGAACTTTTTGCTCCTGAACCAAGTCCAACCTACCTTGCTTTTGACCAGCACCAACATTTATACACCGTTGGTAGTCAAGACAATAAGGGGGGTATTGCAGCCTATCAAACTGATGGGACTTTATTAAATCATGTCGTTGAAGAAGGAGCTCCCCACTGTTATGTTGCTGTTGATGAAAAGCGTGATTTAGTTTACGCAGCTAACTACCACAAAGGGCAGGTTCTTGTTTATAAACGTCAGGAAGATGGCAGTCTTCTACTTAGTGATGTAGATCAACACAGTGGCCAAGGTCCACATGAAAATCAAGCTTCTCCCCACGTTCACTTTACAGACTTAACACCTGACCACTATCTAGTGACCTGTGATTTGGGTACAGACCAAGTCATCACTTATGACCTTGATCAAGAAGGGAAATTGTCTAAACTCTATACCTATAATAGTGTTCCTGGAGCTGGTTCTCGTCATATCGTTTTCCATAATCACTATAAAATCGCTTATCTCATTTGTGAACTCAATAGCACTATCGAAGTTTTAATTTACGATGGTGTTGGTGAATTTGAACGCATGCAGGTTGTTTCAACTCTACCAGTCGGTTACGAAGGATTTAATGGAACAGCTGCTATTCGTCTCTCTAAAGACGGTAAATACCTCTACGCCTCTAACCGTGGCCATGATTCTATCGCAGTATATACAATCCTTGCGGACGGTAGCTTAGAGTTATTAGAAATCGTTCCAACTGATGGTAAGACTCCACGTGATTTTGATTTGACACCAGACCAAGAATTTGTCATTGCTGTCCATCAAGACTCTGACAATGCAACCGTCTTTAAACGCAATCCTGAAACTGGTCGTCTAGCAGAACTTTCCAACGACTTCCATGTACCAGAAGCGGTCTGCATCAGTTTTGCTCCTTAAGAAAACATAAAAAATGAACTTGGTAACTCAAGTTCATTTTTTTCTTATAGTCTTTTTCCGACATTGATACGATTAATAGCACGTTGCAAAGCAATCTTAGCACGACGCTCTTGGTCAATCAAGTGTTTTTCGTGGGCTTCTTCAATTTCGCGCTCCGCACGAAGCTTAGCACGTTCTGCACGACTAACATCGATATCACGAGCACGTTCTGCAGAATCAGCAACGATTGTGATGGTGTTATTGGCAATTTCAATAACGCCTCCGTTTACTGCAATCCAGTTCACGTGATCTTCATCATCAATACGTTTTACCTTTACTTCATCAACTGCTAAAACCGCAATCATATTTTCATGTCGTGGCAAGATCCCCATCTCACCATCCAGAGTTCGAACCGATACATAGCTGGCATGGTGATCATAGACGAGACCATCTGGTGTCACGATCTGGACAGTTAACTGAGCCATAGATCACCTCTTAAAATCCCATTTTTTCAGCTTTTGCAATCACATCTTCGATAGAACCTACACCACGGAAGGCATCTTCTGGCAAGTGGTCATATTTACCATCAAGGATTTCCTTAAAGCCACGAACAGTTTCAGCAACTGGAACATAAGAACCTGGCTGACCAGTAAATTGTTCCGCAACGTTGAAGTTTTGTGACAAGAAGAACTGGATACGACGTGCACGTGCAACCAAGGTCTTTTCTTCATCAGAAAGCTCATCCATACCAAGGATAGCAATGATATCTTGCAACTCATGGTAACGTTGAAGAACACGTTTTACTTCAGCAGCAACTGCATAGTGCTCTTCTCCAACGATTTCAGGTGCTAAAGCACGTGAGCTTGAAGCAAGTGGGTCAACGGCTGGGTAGATACCCAATTGTACCAACTTACGTTCCAAGTTGGTTGTTGAATCCAAGTGAGCGAAGGCTGTTGCTGGCGCTGGGTCAGTATAGTCATCCGCTGGCACATAGATAGCTTGGATAGATGTTACAGAACCCTTCTTGGTTGATGTGATACGTTCTTGCAATTGACCCATTTCCGTAGCAAGTGTTGGTTGGTAACCAACGGCTGATGGCATACGACCCAAAAGGGCAGATACTTCTGAACCAGCCTGAGTGAAACGGAAGATATTATCGATAAAGAGAAGCACGTCTTGGCCTTCCACATCACGGAAATATTCAGCAATTGTCAAACCAGTAAGAGCAACACGCATACGTGCTCCTGGTGGCTCATTCATCTGACCAAATACCATGGCTGTCTTCTCGATAACGCCTGATTCTTTCATTTCCCAGTAAAGGTCATTACCCTCACGAGTACGTTCCCCAACACCAGTAAATACTGAGATACCACCGTGTTCTTGGGCAATGTTGTGAATCAATTCTTGGATTAAGACGGTTTTACCAACTCCGGCACCACCGAAAAGTCCAACCTTACCACCTTTAAGGTAAGGGGCAAGAAGGTCGATAACCTTAATCCCTGTTTCAAGGATTTCAGAAGAGGTAGACAACTCATCAAAAGTTGGAGCTTTTTTATGAATTGGCTGACGCTCTGCATCTTCTGTAAAAGGAGCTTCCAAGTCAATGGTATCTCCCAAAACATTGAAGACACGTCCCAAAGTTTCTTTACCTACTGGTACAGAGATTGGACGACCTGTGTCCAATACTTCCATTCCACGAGTCAAACCATCTGTTGATTCCATGGCGATAGTACGAACCATACCATCTCCCAACTCCAAGGCTACTTCAAGGACGATTTTTGTTTTTCTTTCGTCATTTTTGTAGACGACAAGTGCATTGTTAATCTCAGGAAGCTTTTCCCCTGTTGCAAACAAGACGTCTACAACGGGACCGATAACCTGAGCAATTTTACCTGAACTCATCTCCTTCTCCTATTCTATATAAGATACTGTCGGTTCCTAGCTCAACTAGGTCCTAATACTCTTCGCAAATCAAATTCAAACCACGTCAGCGTCGCCTTACCGTACTCAAGTACAGCCTGCGGCTAGCTTCCTAGTTTGCTCTT
>CABTAV010000164.1:0-3699 GCA_902482895.1 uncultured Streptococcus sp.
AATTCCACCATAAAAATCCGTTTTAGACTAATTTCCACTTTGGTTGGGCAAGTGGAAGTTACTTTGAGAAGTTACCTCACAATCCTGGACACTGGCTTGTTCAAGGATGGTAAAATCGGCCCCGTTACCAAGGATACCCATGATATCAAAGCGATTAATAATATGATTGAGGACAGCTTCGTCTTGCTCAATCAGCAAAACATCATGCTTTTCTGCAACCAAGGAGCGACAGAGGGCAGAACCAACTTTTCCCCCTCCGACAAGGATAATTTTCATAATAAAACCTACTTTTTCATGATGTAACTATCATACCCTTTTTCAAGAAAAAATGCACCTACTAGCTAATAACAAGAGTTTTTAGTAGGACATTTGCTATAAGGTAAAACTATACCCTAACCAATTAAAATAGCTATTAGCACCTTTCTCTGAAATATGGTATGATAAAGGATATACAAGGAGATAAAATGAATAATAATTTACTGGTATTACAATCAGACTTTGGTCTGGTTGATGGTGCGGTATCGGCTATGATTGGAGTGGCTTTAGAAGAATCTCCAACCTTAAAAATTCATCACTTGACGCACGATATCACGCCTTATAATATTTTTGAGGGGAGCTATCGTCTCTTTCAGACGGTAGATTACTGGCCTGAGGGAACGACATTTGTATCGGTGGTCGATCCAGGTGTCGGCTCGAAACGTAAGAGTGTAGTTGCCAAGACTGCAAAAAATCAATACATTGTCACGCCAGACAATGGGACCCTTTCCTTTATCAAGAAACACGTTGGCGTTGTAGCTATTCGTGAAATTTCTGAAGTAGCTAATAGACGTCAAAATACAGAGCATTCTTATACTTTCCACGGCCGTGATGTTTATGCCTATACTGGTGCTAGACTGGCCAGTGGTCACATTAGTTTTGAGGAAGTAGGGTCAGAGCTCAGTGTGGATCAGATTGTGGAGCTTCCAGTCGTAGAGACTATCATTGAAGATCATCTGGTAAAGGGAGCTATTGATATTCTGGATGTGCGTTTTGGTTCGCTTTGGACCTCTATCACACGGGAAGAATTTTACAAGCTAGAACCAGAATTTGGTGACCGTTTTGAAGTGACTATCTATCACGCTGATATGCTGGTCTATCAAAATCAGGTTGTCTATGGCAAATCATTTGCAGATGTGAGAATTGGGCAACCCATCCTTTACATCAACTCTCTCTATCGTTTAGGTTTGGCTATCAACCAAGGTTCCTTTGCCAAGGCCTATAATGTGGGTGTCGGTTCATCTTGGACCATTGAAATAAAGAAAATAGAATCATAAAATAGGAGAATATAGATGAAAAATCAATCAATTAAACAAGTTGTTGCTATCGGTGTTGGAGCTGCGCTCTTTGTTGTCATCGGGATGATCAGCATTCCGACACCTGTTCCAAATACAAGCATCCAGCTTCAGTATGCGGTACAGAGCCTCTTGTCTATCATTTTTGGCCCTCTAGTGGGATTACTTGTTGGTTTAATTGGTCATGCAGTGAAGGACTCTCTTGCTGGCTACGGCCTTTGGTGGACTTGGATTATTGCTAGTGGTCTCTTTGGTCTAGCCGTCGGACTCTTTAGAAAATACATTCGAGTAACACAGGGTGTTTTTGAGTTGAAGGATATTGTCTTCTTTAACCTCATTCAGATTGTCGCAAATGCTCTTGTTTGGGGTGTCTTGGCACCACTTGGAGATGTTGTGATTTATCAAGAAGCGGCAGAAAAAGTATTTGCCCAAGGGATTGTTGCGGGAATTGCTAATGCTGTAACTGTAGCTATCGCAGGTACTCTTCTCTTGCTAGCTTATTCACGTACGCAGACTCGTTCAGGAAGTTTGAAAAAGGATTAACATAAAGGAAAAGGCTGGGCGACCGGTCTTTTTTGATGTTTATTGATTAGTTAGGCAAGCAAGCTATGATAGGACTCTTTTTGACGCTAAGATTTTACGAGAAGAGACTGTAAGAAGGGTTCGATTTATGATAAAATAGAAGTCTAATACTCTGCGAAAATCTCTTCAAACCGCGTCAGCTCTATCTGCAACCTCAAAACAGTGTTTTGAGCAACCTACGGCTTGCTTCCTGGTTTGATCTTTGATTTTCATTGAGTAGAAGAAGCGAATGAAGAGAGTAAGATGAAAGAAGCTATAATTGAGTGGAAGGATTTCTCTTTCCAATATGAAACGCAACAAGAACCAACCTTGCAAGGGATGGACTTGACCATTTATAAGGGAGAGAAAGTCTTAATTGTTGGGCCATCTGGGTCAGGTAAGTCGACCTTGGGTCAATGTTTGAATGGGATTATTCCCAATATTTACAAGGGTCAGAAGTCTGGAGAATTTTTGATCAAGGGGCAAGCAGCCTTTGATATGAGCATCTATGACAAATCTCATCTGGTCAGCACAGTTTTGCAGGATACAGATGGGCAGTTTATCGGTTTATCCGTGGCAGAGGATTTGGCTTTTGCTCTGGAAAATGATATGACAGCTCTAGATGACATGAAAAATCGTGTTCATAAATGGGCTGAAAAGCTGGACCTTCTTGATTTACTAGCTCAGCGACCTCAGGATTTGTCTGGTGGACAAAAGCAGCGAGTCAGTCTGGCTGGTGTCTTGATTGATGAGAGTCCGATTCTTTTGTTTGATGAGCCACTCGCCAATCTGGATCCCAAGTCAGGTCAGGATATTATCGAATTGATTGATCAGATTCATAAGGAGGAGGGGACGACGACTCTTATTATCGAGCACCGTTTGGAGGATGTTCTGCATGGCCCTGTCGATCGGATTGTCTTGATAAACGATGGTCATATCTTCTTTAATGGGAGCCCTGATCAGCTATTGGCGACTGATTTATTGACCCAAAATGGAATCCGAGAACCCCTTTATCTAACCACTCTCCGTCAATTGGGTGTGGATTTAGCCAAGGAAGAACAATTAGCAAATTTGGATAACATATCTATCTCAAAAGGCCAGATTCAGTTGCAGAATGAACCGGCAAAAGAGACGCCAGATTTGCAGTCACTCTTTAGACTAGAGGACGTGTCTTTTTCTTATGATGATAGACCAGTTTTAAAATCCCTACATTTAGATATTAAAAAGGGTGAAAAAATTGCCATTGTCGGGAAAAATGGAGCAGGGAAATCAACCCTAGCCAAGGCCTTAAGTAGCTTTATTCAGACGGAAGGTCGCTATCTTTGGGAAGGACAGGATATAAAAGGAGATTCTGTTGCAGAGCGGGCGGAACGAGTAGGCTATGTGCTGCAAAATCCCAATCAAATGATTTCAACCAATATGATTTTTGATGAGGTGGCTCTAGGGCTTCGTTTGCGAGGTGTGGACGAGCAGGAAATTGAAACGAGAGTCTATGAAACCTTGAAAATCTGTGGTCTTTATGAATTCCGTAATTGGCCCATTTCTGCCCTTTCGTTTGGACAGAAAAAACGTGTTACTATTGCATCGATTTTGGTTTTAGGAGCTGAAATTATCCTCCTAGATGAACCGACTGCAGGTCAAGACCAGAAGAACTATACTGAGATTATGGAATTTCTCGAAGAACTGCATCGAAAAGGTCATACCATTGTCATGATTACACATGATATGCAATTGATGCTGGATTATTCAGACCGGGCCCTTGTCATGGTGGATGGAGAATTGATTGCAGATACTGATCCAGCTAGTC
>CABTAV010000165.1:0-3678 GCA_902482895.1 uncultured Streptococcus sp.
GGCCAGTTTAGGAGACTTGAAAGAGAATAGTTTTTTATATGGTTCAGTTGTTATTTATCATTCGCGAAATCATGTTTATTTTGAAAATGGTATGGTGAATTCTGGTACTATGATTCATGAGTGGACCTCAAGTTTTAATTTTCAAGGAAATCGTTTAACTCCAACCTTGCCTCTTTTAAAAAAGGGGCATCGTTATCGTTTGGTTAGTCAAATGACTGTTCAGCCCCAAAAAGGTTTGTATTTTAGACTCATTTTTATGGATCGTTATGATAAGCAGATTGGTCAAGTGATTGAAAAGAATTTTGATTTCACCTTTATCTATCCAGAAGAAGCCTATCATTATAAAGTCCAACTGTTGAGCGCAGGATTACAATCAGTTGACTTTCATTCATTTTCAATAGAAGAGGACTATTCTAAACAAGATGTGGAATAATAGACAGTTGAGCAAGGTAAAAAAAATCTTGCATCAAATTAATCTAAAAAAAGAAGAGATGGCCTCGCTAACAGATGCTGAATTGGCAGGTAAAACTCAAGAATTTAAAGAGAGGTTGGCTACTGGAGAAACCTTAGATGATCTTTTAGTGGAAGCTTTTGCAGTTGTACGTGAAGCTGATAAGCGGATACTAGGAATGTTTCCCTATGATGTACAGGTCATGGGTGGGATTGTTATCCATCAAGGGAACGTTGCGGAGATGAATACAGGTGAGGGGAAAACCCTGACTGCTACGATGCCAATCTATCTCAATGCTTTATCAGGTCAAGGTGTAATGCTGGTGACTACTAACGACTATCTTGCTAAGCGTGATGCAGAGGAGATGGGTCGAGTCTATGAGTTCTTAGGTTTGACAATTCGTATCCCATTTTCTGAAGACGATGAGGAAGAGTTAACGTCCGAAGATAAGAGAGAAATTTATAGTGCGGATATTATCTATACTACTAACAGTGGTCTTGGTTTTGACTATTTGATTGATAATTTAGCATCAAGTGAAGACAAAAAGTACATGGCAGAATTTAACTTTGTTATTGTAGATGAGGTAGATTCAGTTTTGTTAGATAGCGCTCAAACTCCCTTAGTTATTTCAGGTTCACCTAGGGTACAATCCAATTTTTATGGAATTATTGACACCTTGATGACAACTTTAATAGAGGGAAAAGACTATATTTTTAAAGAAGAGAAAAAAGAAGTATGGCTTACTACTATTGGTGCTAGAACTGCGGAGAGCTTTCTTGGAATTGATAACCTATATTCTGAAGAACATAGTGTACTAGCCAGACATTTGACCTTTGCTTTACGAGCTCATACCCTATTTAAAAGGGATAAAGACTATATTATTCGGAAGGGTGAGAAAGATGACGAACTGGTTCTAGTGGATCAAAGTACAGGTCGTTTATTAGAAATGACCAAGCTTCAAGGAGGTTTGCATCAAGCTATTGAGGCAAAGGAGCAGGTTCCTCTATCTGAAGAAACTAGGGCAATGGCTTCTATAACATATCAAAGTTTATTTAAGAAATTTAAAAAGATTTCTGGTATGACTGGTACTGGAAAAGTTGCAGAGAAGGAATTTTTAGAAACCTATGGTATGTCAGTTGTGAAAATTCCAACTAACCGAAAGAACCAGCGAATTGATTATCCGGATAATCTCTATGTTACGTTACCTGAAAAAGTTTATGCCTCGCTTGATGAGATTAAGTATTACCATAAAAAAGGGAACCCTTTATTGATTTTTGTGGGTTCGGTTGAGATGTCGGAACTTTATTCTTCTCTCTTACTGCGAGAAGGAATTGCTCATAATGTTTTGAATGCTCATAATGTAGCTCGTGAAGCGCAGATGATTGCAGAGTCTGGTCGCATGGGAGCTGTGACAGTTGCGACTTCAATGGCTGGTCGAGGTACAGATATTAAACTTGGACCTGGAGTTGCGGAGCTTGGAGGCTTAGTTGTTATTGGTACGGAGCGCATGGAAAGTAAGCGAGTTGACTTACAGATTCGAGGGCGTTCGGGACGACAGGGAGATCCGGGCTTATCGAAATTTTTTGTATCACTGGAAGATGATGTGATTAAAAAGTTTGGTCCTTCTTGGGTCCATAAGATGTATAAGGACTATACAGTGAACAAACATATAAGTCCTGAACTCCTAGAAGGAAGACGCTATCGAAAATTAGTGGAAAAAGCGCAAAAAGCAAGCGATAGCGCCGCTAGATCAGCGAGAAGTCAAACCTTAGAATATGCTGAGAGTATGAATATCCAAAGAGAGATGGTCTATAGTCAAAGAAATCGCTTGATTGATGGGACTGAGGATCTAGATGGTTTTGTTGTAGATGTACTAGATGAGTTCATAAAAAAGAGTTTGTCAAACGAACAATTTGAAAGCAAAGAGGAATTGTATCACTTTATCGTAAAAAATATCAGTTTTCTTTATCATGCAGTTCCTCAAGAGTTGGATATGACGGATAAGGATGCCATTAAACGAGTTTTGGAGACAACAGTCCAAAAAACTTTACAAGAGAAACGAACACTTCTGGAAATTCATGACTTCTTTTCAGATTTTCAGCGTTTGGCCTTGCTAAAGGCTATTGATGATAATTGGGTTGAACAAGTAGACTATCTTCAACAATTAACTTTTGCGATTGGCGGGCAATCAGCTGCTCAAAAGAATCCTATTGTCGAATATTATCAAGAAGCTTATCATGGATTTGAAGAGATGAAAAGGCAAGTCAAAAAGGATATGGTTCGAAATCTTCTATTGAGCAGAGTAGACATTTCTCCAAAAGGTGAAATCGTGACTCATTTTCCATAAGAGGAGAAAATATGACAATTTACAATATAAATTTAGGACTTGGTTGGGCTAGTAGCGGTGTTGAATATGCACAAGCCTATCGTGCTGGTGTTTTTCGGAAATTAAATCTGTCCTCTAAGTTTATCTTTACAGATATGATTTTAGCCGATAATATTCAGCATCTTACAGCCAATATTGGTTTTGATGACGATCAAGTTATCTGGCTTTATAATCATTTCACAGATATCAAGATTGCGCCGACTAGCATGACAGTGGATGATGTCTTGGCTTACTTTGGTGGTGAAGAAAGTCACAGAGAAAAAAATGGCAAGGTTTTACGTATCTTCTTTTCTGACCAAGATAAGTTTGTTACCTGTTATTTGGTGGATGAGAATACGGACTTGGTTCAACATGCAGAGTATGTTTTTAAAGGAAAACTGATTCGTAAGGATTACTTTTCTTACACGCGTTATTGCACCGAATACTTTGCTCCCAAGGACAATGTTGCAGTGCTATACCAAAGAACTTTCTACAATGAAGACGGAACTCCAGCCTATGATATCTTGATGAATCAAGGGAAGGAAGAAGTTTATCGTTTCAAGGATAAGATTTTCTATGGTAAGCCAACTTTCATGCAAGCCTTTATGAAATCCTTGAATTTGAACAAGTCTGATTTGGTTATTCTCGATAGAGAGACAGGCATTGGACAGGTTGTTTTTGAGGAAGCACAAGCGGCTCATCTGGCGGTAGTTGTCCACGCGGAGCATTATAGTGAAAATGCTACAAACGAGGATTACATTCTTTGGAACAACTATTACGACTATCAGTTTACCAATGCAGATAAGGTTGATTTCTTTATCGTATCCACTGATAGACAGAGAGAAGTTCTGCAAGAGCAATT
>CABTAV010000166.1:0-3645 GCA_902482895.1 uncultured Streptococcus sp.
TATTTTAGACAAGCTTCCACAACAGATTACTCTGGCGTGTATAGAGGACATTACATTGACTTTGAAGCCAAGGAAACGCGACAAAAAAATGCCATTCCAATGAAGAATTTCCATCTTCACCAGATTCAACATATGGAACAAGTTCTAGAACAAAAGGGCATTTGCTTCGTACTGCTTCATTTTTCTTCTCAACAAGAAACTTATTTGTTGCCGGCACTTGATTTGATTCGCTTTTATCATCAAGATAAGGGCCAAAAATCAATGCCACTTGGATATATCAAAGAATACGGATATTTAGTAAAGCAAGGAGCTTTCCCTCAAATTCCCTATCTCGATATTATCAAAGAACATTTACTAGGTGGTAAAACAAGATGAACAAACAAACTATTCTGCGATTCTTAAAGTATATTGGAATTACATTTCTTACCTTATTTATCGCATTATTTCTATTAGGTGGAGGTGCCTTCCTCTACTTTGTTAGCAAGGCTCCAGCCTTATCTGAAAGTAAATTAGTTGCGACAACCTCTAGCAAGATTTATGACAACAAAAACGAACTGATTGCTGACCTTGGATCTGAACGTCGCGTAAATGCTCAGGCAAATGAAATTCCTACTGACTTAGTCAAGGCAATTGTGTCTATCGAAGACCACCGTTTCTTTGATCATAGAGGTGTTGATACTATTCGTATCATGGGGGCAGCATTGAGAAATCTACAAGGAGGAGGTCTACAAGGTGCCTCAACCTTGACACAACAATTAATTAAATTGACTTATTTTTCTACTTCAACTGCTGATCAAACCTTGTCACGTAAAGCTCAAGAAGCTTGGCTAGCCGTTCAATTAGAGCAAAAAGCAACCAAGCAAGAAATCCTGACCTATTACATCAATAAAGTCTACATGTCCAACGGTAACTATGGAATGCAAACCGCAGCCCAAAATTACTATGGAAAAGACTTGAAGGACTTAAGCTTGCCACAGTTAGCACTCTTGGCTGGAATGCCTCAAGCTCCAAACCAATATGATCCTTATTCCCATCCAGAAGCTGCTCTAGAGCGTCGTAACTTGGTACTTTCAGAAATGAAAGGGCAAAAATACATTAGTGCAGAAGATTATGAAAAAGCTATTAATACTCCCGTCACTGACGGTCTCCAAAGTTTGAAGTCAGCCAATAGTTATCCAGCTTATATGGACAACTACCTCAAAGAAGTAATCGACCAAGTTGAACAAGAAACTGGTTACAACCTTCTTACTACAGGTATGGAAGTCTATACTAATGTCGACAAAGATGTTCAAAAGCGACTTTGGGATGTTTACAACACAGATGAGTACGTTGCTTATCCAGATGATGAAATCCAAGTAGCATCCACTATCGTAGATGTAACAAATGGTAAAGTACTTGCTCAATTAGGTGCCCGTCACCAATCAAGTAATGTATCTTTCGGCATCAACCAAGCTGTTGAAACCAACCGTGACTGGGGTTCTACTATGAAACCAATTACTGACTATGCTCCCGCTTTAGAATATGGAGTCTACGACTCTACTGCAACTATTGTACATGATGTTCCTTATAACTATCCAGGTACTGATACTCCCGTCTACAACTGGGATAAAGGCTACTTTGGAAACATTACAATCCAGTATGCACTTCAACAGTCACGTAATGTCACAGCCGTTGAAACTTTGAATAAGGTCGGTCTAGATAGAGCTAAAACTTTCCTAAATGGCTTAGGTATCAATTATCCAAGCATCCACTATGCAAACGCCATTTCAAGTAATACAACTGAATCTAACAAACAATACGGTGCAAGCAGTGAAAAAATGGCTGCTGCTTATGCTGCCTTTGCCAACGGTGGAATTTACCACAAACCCATGTATATCAATAAGGTCGTCTTCAGTGACGGTAGTGAAAAAGAATTTTCAGATGCTGGTACACGAGCTATGAAAGAAACAACTGCTTACATGATGACCGAAATGATGAAAACCGTCTTGGCATACGGAACTGGTCGTGGAGCCTATCTCCCATGGTTAGCGCAAGCTGGTAAGACAGGTACTTCTAACTACACAGATGATGAAATTGAGAAACACATCAAGAACACTGGCTATGTAGCTCCAGATGAAATGTTTGTTGGTTATACTCGTAAGTATTCTATGGCTGTATGGACAGGTTATTCGAATCGTTTAACTCCTATCGTTGGAGATGGTTTCCTAGTTGCAGCTAAGGTTTATCGCTCAATGATAAGTTATCTTTCTGAAAATAATCAGCCAGAAGACTGGACGATGCCAGACGGAGTTTTCAGAAACGGGGAATTTGTATTCAAAAATGGAGCTCGCCCAATATGGACTGAACCCTCTACTCAACAAAGTTCTACACCTGCTCTGGCAAGTCAGTCTCCAGAGACCTCAACCTCTCAGTCAAGTGTAACGACACCAAACACAAACACAAATTCAAATTCAAATTCAAATACATCTACTCCCCGTGCTGGAACCAATGAAAATACGGCAACACAACAACCAAGTACCAATCAAGGTCAGCCTAATCAAAATCCTCAGCCAGTACAACAATAAATTACCAACCACCCCAAAATTGGGTGGTTTTACTATCTTTTTATTTGAAAAAAGACAGTAAAAAAGCGCAAAAAATCACTTCCTGTGCTATACTGTAATTGAAATTTTTTTAGTTTTGGCGTTAGAACTGTTTCCTCAGTCCTAGCGCCTTTTCTTTTTGATAAGTCTGCTTGGTGGAGAGTAGTTTGTAAATGATTCTGAGAATCTTATGAGCACAAGCAATAATCGCCTTCCTCTTGCTTCCTCTTTGGGAAATTCGATTGTAAAAAGAAGAAAAAGCTGGATCCTTAGAATGTGCTGCAATTAATCCCGACAGTGTCAAAGCCTGTTTGATATAGCGATTTCCTTGCGTGATGTGTGAGGATTTTTTAATGCCAGCACTTTCATAAGACCTTGGACAGAGCCCAGCCCATGATGCTAAGTGTGCATCGGATGGAAAGGTCGTAACAGTTGGTCCAATCTCAGCTAGAATAGTGGCAGCACAGTTTTCATTCACACCTGGAATGGTTTGAAGTATCCTATTTTCCTCAGGGAAACTCCTTTTCGATGTAGTGTTGAATCTCATAGGTCAATTTTTCAATGAGTTCCTGATACATCTGACATTCCTCTAAGCTCTGGCCTAAGATGAAGCGGTCTTCTAGTAACAACTTTCCTTCCATCGCTTCCACGAGTTCTTCTGGACTTGCTTTCACTCGCTTTTGGATACAAGGGATAACAGATTCTACATTAATGGTTTCTCCGTCAATGAATAATTTTAAAAGTGCTTGCCCCGTCTTAGAAAAAATATCAGAAAGATAACTGGTTAGCTTGATATTGGCCCGTTGTAAGAGATTGTGAATTTCATTTTTAACTTGAGTTTGACGTTGTTTATAAGAACGTAGTCTACGAGTCAGTAAACGAAGCTGTACCACTTCAGGTGCTGGAATATAGGAAGGTTCAATTAGTCCGCAACGGCCGAGTTGAGCTATCCATTCAGCGTCCTTCATGTCTGTTTTTCGACCAGGCACATTCTTGATATGTTGAGGATTGGCAAGTACCAAGACGAGATCAGAATCTGAAAAGAGAGTAAAGAGAGGGAGCC
>CABTAV010000167.1:0-3621 GCA_902482895.1 uncultured Streptococcus sp.
TACCGATAGGAAAATCATAGGCAAAATAATCAGGACCATAGCTAGAAGAAGGGACCAATCCACCACCAATCCTAAAAACAAAACACTCAAGAGAGCAGAGGAGAGAGGCTCACTAGCACTCACCACTGATACAACCAAAGGAGATACAAGGGATACCGCCTTCATCGAAATAAAGAAAGCAAATGCAGTCCCGAATACAGCTATCGTTAAACAAATCAACACGCTCACAATATCTAACTGAAAAGTAATTCGATAGACTGGATGGAGTAGGTTACTAAATAGTCCCGCTATAATCATCCCCCACCCAACGGTGGGAACAAAACCATAACGCTTAGCAAAAGGTTGAGGTAAGATAACATTAAACATGACCCCCATGGCACTCAGCAGACCTGTCACAAGCGCTAGTGGTATCATGGATAACTGAGAGAGATCTCCCTTTGTCGCCATCAGGCAAACACCCAACATGGCAACCAAAACATAAAAAATAGCGCTTTTTGACGCTCGTTTTTGATAAACCAAGCGGTTGTAAAAGAGGATAAAGACAGGACTAATAAACTGTAAAATAGTTGCTGTCGCTGCATTTGAGTATTCTACACAGAGATAGAAAAAATACTGAACTGAAAAAATCCCCAAAATAGCGTATGCTAAAAAGGTTAGGTAATTTTTCTTATCTCGCCAAATATCTAGCACTTGCGATTTTAATTGCACTGCAGACCAAATGAGCACAAGACTCCCTGCCAGTGTCAAACGCATAGAGGTAATCCAGCCAGAGGACACTTGATAATGAGTAAAGAAATACTCTCCTAGAATCCCACAAATTCCCCAGATTAAGCCAGATAGGAGCGAATAGATGGTTCCTTTAACAATCTTTTTCTGATACTGATTCATACCTTTATTGTAACACGAAAGGAAAAAAGAAAAAAGTGGCAATCAATACCACTTTCCTATCTTCTACTATTTGATTGCGTAGATGATGAACTTGATGTACTGCTAGAGCTAGCACTTGAACTACCACTTGAACTGCTATTCGAACTAGTACTTGAGCTAGAAGGAGTTGGCAATGTGCTAACGATACTTGACCAAGCGTTTTGATAATCTGCTTCACTTCCTCCAATAGCAAAGTGATAGCTTGTAGTAGGAGCTCCCGCCTTATTAGCCCAATAGCTCGTTACAGTAGAACCTGAAAGATCCACTGTTTTTCCATTAACGGATACTTTGCCTGGCTTCTGTCCTGTAGATCTGAGGACCTGAGATTGGGTCACACTAGAATCAAGATTAAAGCGTTCATTGCCCCAAACACCAGGCTCAGCCTGTTGGATGGCATTGACCAAGTAAGCCATATATTTGGCATTTCGATAATGCCCAGCTCCCTTAGCCATTGGGCGATTGTCATCATGACCTAGCCAACCACCTAGAGTCAATCTTGGTGTTGACAGCATGAGCCACATATTTTCATCTTCATTGGTTGTCCCAGTCTTACCAATCCAGTCTGCACGAGCTAAGCTTGAATTGATAGAAGCCAAATCCGTTTGGAAACTTGAAGTGATCCGAGATGAAATCACCTCACGAAGCAAACTCTGCATAATTGTTGCCGTTGCCTTCGAGTACACTTGAACTGGTTTGTCTTGGAATTCATAGATTACCCTACCGTCAGGTGATTCAATCTTAGAAATCACATGTTTCTGATGGTAAACACCGTTATTAGCAATTGTTTGATAACCATTGGTATGCTGGGCAACTGTGACTTCAATCCCGCCACCCATAGGCAAACTTTCGATACCATACTCTGGAATCTCGTAACCCATTTTCTCCATGTAACCCTTGACATCCACACCCTTCTCACGCAGCATTCGATAGGTCCAATAGGCTGGGATATTCCACGAATAGTTCAAGGCTTCACCTAGGGTCATCATGCCTGTACCTGGACTATTTACATACATGATAGGATTTCCATTAGAGAATTTTGTCGGATAATTGGACAAGATACTAGCGCTTCCCATCAAACCTTGGTCAATGGCAATACCGTAGGCCAACAAAGGCTTGGTTGTAGAGGCTGGCGAACGCTTGGTGTCGAAGGCGTGATTGTTTTGGTTAGTCTGGTAATTACGACCACCAACAAAGCCTAGAACAGCCCCCGTTTTATTGTCCATCAAAACATTCCCTACTTCAGGCTGCCCAGTCGAATCATCTACCAAACGACCATAGTTAGCAACAGCATTTTGCATGGCGTTATGGATTTTTTTATTGATCGTTGTAGTGATTTTGTAGCCGCCATTACTTAGTTCCTGCTCAGCTCGCTCATGATAGGCCTTTTGAACCGCTTCCTTTTTCAACTCCTGACTAGAGACGTTGTCCTGTTGAACTAAATAATCATACATCCGATCTGTCGCTTCAGACATAGCCGTAAAGTAAAGGTAATCTCTTGAAACAGCATTGACAGTTCCCGATGGCAAGAAGTCTTGTTTGAGATTATAATCCTTGTACTGGTCGTATTCTTCCTGAGTCAAGGCACCCGTACGGTACATATTATAGAGAACATCCTTAGCTCGTTTCAAACCAAGCTCTAAGTCTTCATCACTCTTTAACTCTCCAGTATTTTCATAAGGAGAATAAGTAATCGGACTCTGTGGCAAACCTGCTAGGAAGGCAGCTTGGGGAATACTCAACTTGTTGGCATCGATACCGAAAATCCCTTCAGCGGCTTGCTGAGCACCTGCAATATTCTGCCCTTTATGATTTCGACCAAAGGGAGCGACATTGAGATAAATGGTCAAGATTTCATCCTTGCTCATGCTGCGTTCCAAGGCAAGGGCATCGACAATTTCTGTAGCCTTACGAGCCAAAGTCGGAGCATCTCCAACCACTTGTTGTTTGATTAACTGTTGGGTCAAGGTCGAGCCCCCGCTAGATGAGCCCAAACCTGCAAAGGTTCCCAAAGTCGCCCGAATCACAGCTTTTGGCACAACCCCATTATGTTCAAGAAAATGTTCGTCCTCAGTTGCAATGATAGCCTTTTTGAGATTGTCTGATATTTCCTCAGATGAAACAGAAGTTCTCAATAGGTCACTCTCGATAGAAGCAATGACACTCCCATCTGCATAAACAATTTCTGAGATGGAAGAAATATTTTTAACCTGCTTGACCAAATCCTCCGATTGAGGAACCTTGGCCTTGTCAAACAAAGCAACTCCATAACCAAAAGCTACACCAGCACCAAAAAGCCCACCGATAAAGCCTAGAATAAAGAGAGTATTCAAAATTCCCTTGATAGCAACTAAAATGCTCCCTAGAATAGACAGAATTCTCCCACCTGTCCCATCCGACTGCTTCTCTTCTGAGACTTTCTCTGATTTTTTATGATTTATTTTTGATTTTACTAGCTGGAAAAATTCCAGCATTTTTCGTTTTAATTCATTTAATTGATTTTGCATGGATTTCCTCACTCTATCTATTATACCATAAAAGGTAAACTTTCAATAAAATGCTAAATTCCCAAAGTAAATTCCACCGCTAGTAGAAGTGGAAGTTAGTCTGATAAAAATCCTAAAAACCAGTGGAAATCCGTGTCAGGGTAAGTTCCACTGGTTTTACTCATGCTTGATTTCATCGCTTTTGTAGCCA
>CABTAV010000168.1:0-3538 GCA_902482895.1 uncultured Streptococcus sp.
ATTCCACTGGTTTTTACAATTTTTATCAGACTAACTTCCACTTCTACTAGCGGTGGAACTTAGTTTGGGAATTTACCATCAAGGTGATTCTCTATCGCATCTTCTGTTTTTTTACATGACAAATAAAGGTTTTTTCATCCTATTTTTTGAGATTTATGTTACTCTATAGATGAAATCAACTACCGATTGAGCCTTTATCTTTCTTGGATATTTTCGATTGGGTCGAATAATAGATAACTGTTTTTTGAGGTAGTTTTTCAACTGGAGGGAACCGTTTAAAAATAAACGGCAGGCATAAGCCGCATCTGAGAAACACACTTTGTATCTTTGCTTTTTGTGACTACTGTCGATGGCAACTTGCGAGGTTACCCAACGACAAAAGTTAAAATTTGTAAAACGAGCAAAGATTTCTTGGAGAATCCCTTCCTTCTTTTTTGCATGAAAATTGACCAAGCCAACACTGTATTTCAGGTCACGAAAACTAGTCTCTATGCCCCATCTACTGGCGTAGAGATTTTTTAATTCTTGGACTGAATAGTCTGTATTTGTCACTAAAGTTTCGTATTTTCCTTCTTCCACTTCTAAACGCACCATACGAAAAAGAAGCTCATAGAGTGCTACAGGATCCTGTTTTTGACTTGTTTCTGGAAGAAAATCAAAAGTAGAATTGTGCGGAATAAAATGATAGTTATTGGGAAAATCATGATAAAGTTTTTTAAACTGCTTGGTTTGTTTTCGTGATAATGTTAGAGAAAATGTTTGCTCAAAACACTCTGTATTTGGCAAGTTGAAGGAGGAATACATAGATTGCTTTCCCTCGCGAATGCGGATGACATAAAACCAACCTTTTTCTTGAAAATGAGCCATGAGATTGTAACTTTCATAGCCTCTATCCATGATAACAAGAGCTTTCTCGAAAGGGAGAAGCCTTCATCATCTGAATCAGAGCCAAGCGCTCATGTTGCGCATGTTTGTCTTGAATAGAAACATCTCTATACATTCCAGTCGTCAAGTCGTATAGGGCGTTTATGTGTATGAGATTATCGGATTTAACATCCGTTTGGGTTTGGACAGAGGTTTCTGTATCCATGGGATTTCGAGGAATACAGACATCACTCCCATCAGCAGCGAATATTGGAAAATCAGTATTAAGTGGAATAGGTGCTGTGAATTCTTTAAATAGGGCATAGAAAGCCTCAGGTTTTATCTGATAGCGTCTTTGAACAAAGGCTGAATTTGAAATCGTCAGTTTAGCATCTAGTAATTCTTTTGACAAGGATTTCCCTCCCATTCCCAGAATTGTACGAATCATAGTTTCTAGTGATAAACTTCTTTTACGAGTAAAGGACTGTTCATCTTGTTTGACGAATTCAACTTTTTGACCAAGGATACTCTGAATACTCTTATTCAAGTGGGATGTTATCTGTTTTATCATGGGAAATACCTCCTTAATTATAGTTTATCACATAAAAAAGAAACCCAAATACAGAATTGTATTTGAATTTCTTAACTTAATGACATTGACCTTTCAGTAGACTTAGTTTGTTTCTATTCTAATCGGTACTCTTCCAAAATTCTGTTCTGCTATACTTGGATTTCCCAGTTGGTAAACCTGGTCTGCCTTTTGAGTCATGGCATCCCACGGTTCTTTACCAATTCGGCTGACTAGATTGACCTGTCCCTTCAAGGATTTGAGGTGTTGTCTGCCTTTTTCGGTAAAACCAAGGACATGAATAGCTTCTGGCAAAGCGCTTTCTCTGGTCTGTGCTAAAGTATAGGTTAAGAGGCGTCTAACACGCGCCTTGGTGTAGCGTTTAGTAACCACTAACTCGATCAATTCTTCCACAGACTGGGCTATTTTAATAGCCTCCTTAATACGCACAGCCATTTCTTGATTGACCTGATAGATGGTAGTTAGATCTGGATTGGACAAGATTTGATAGCGGAGCAAGGGAAAATATTCTTCCCAGCTCACCTTACTCGCCTGCTCAAAGAGGGAAACAGAAGGCATAAAGCGTTCTAAGAAATCTTGATCCTTCTGGTGCTGACGCAGAGCTGTCGCAGAGGCAAAGTCCACATCCTTGTCCACAGAATGGAAACCCGCCCCCTGACGCTGAATCGGATGCATCCTGATGTTGCGTCCCGCAACTGCCTTGGCATAGGCCAGAGCAAGGACATGATTAGGCGTATTGCCTGAAAAATCAAGACCAGCAAATTCTTGCCACATGGCTTGGGTTTTCTGGGGATAAGAGAGGGAATCAGGAAGATTTTCCACAAATTTCTCCATCTCAGCACCTTTTTCTGTGTATAAGTTAGCGATTTTCTGATAATCCAGAACTTCCTCCGTCCCGAAAGCTAGAGTATCAATCCCCAAGCGAGCCAAGATATCCACAGCTCCTTGACCAAAGAAATCAGCTGCCTGAACACTGACTAAAAAGGGCAATTCCACTACCAGATCCGCTCCATTTTCCAGCGCCATCTGGGCCCGAGTCCACCTGTCTACGATAGCAGGCTCTCCACGTTGCATGAAATTCCCAGACATGGCTACGATTTTCAACCCCTCTGCCTGATCCAGCAGGTATTTGTGCCCATTATGAAAAGGATTAAACTCCGCGATAATACCTGTGATGGTCATGCTAATCTCCTACTTCTGTGCCACAAAAAACCAACGAGTACTTGTCTCTATCGGCTCCTTGTCCTCAAAGTCCGCAAAGAGTTTGAAGGACTTGAATCCTGCCTGTTCCAGCAAAATATCATAGGTCAAAACCTCATAAGTCCGCTCCTCATGCACTTCATCGTGGCGACTAAAGGAACCGTCAGCCTCCTTGATAAAGAAGGTTAGTTCATGAACGATAGAGTGAGGCGCCGCATCCTCATAAGTATCCCAGAGCATGGCAAAATCTTCCGCATTTTCATGGTAAGAATAGCCTGGGAATACTTCATCTGTCTGATAGGTCGAATGCACATCAAAGATGAAAACTCCATCTTCATTGAGAGCATTATAGACTTCTTTAAAGACGTCCCCTACTTCCACCTCATCCTGCATGTAGCAGATTGAGTCCGAGTAACACGTGACAAAATCATATTGACCTGCCTTGGACAAATCCAGCATATTGCCTTCAATAAATTCAATCTTTTGTTTGGCTGAAGCCGCTCTCTTCTCAGCAATCTTCAACATATCCGCGCTCAAATCAAGTCCAGTCACATCAAAACCAGCCTGAGAAAAGCGTACAGATTGAATCCCTGTCCCACAAGCCAATTCCAAGAGTTTCCTTCTCTCCTTGGTTTTAGGCAAATGACGAAGCGAAAAATCCGTCCATTTATCATATAAACTATCATCCATCACAGCATCGTAAACAGCCGCAAAAGTTTCATAAGTTGCCATAATCATGATACCAAGAGCCTCCATGGCAAAAACCATTCGCCCTATACCTTTCTATCCATTTTTTCTAAAACAAGCAAATCATGACCACCCGTCTAACGGGTGGTTTGTACCAGGGCTATAAGCCCAAATTACCAGCCAGCGCCTAAAGACGCT
>CABTAV010000169.1:0-3513 GCA_902482895.1 uncultured Streptococcus sp.
GAATACATGAACCATCACGTGTATCGTAGTCATCTCCAAATATTTTTAGGCTATCATTTTGTCCCAATGCGGTCTTGGTGATATTTGGAATGATGTGAGTTGGATTTTTCACACGCAGACCGTTTGAAGCATCCATTTCAGCCCCAGCAACATTAAAGTAACGGAAAATAACATATTTCCAATCGTAGCGATTGGCCATCCAGTAAATCATTCGTTCGCCCATTAGTTTTGTTTCTGCATAAGGGTTGACAGGGTCGAGCAGGGTATCTTCAGTTGCTGGCTTGTCAATACAGTTATTACCATAGAGGGAAGCAGTCGAAGAGAACATAATTTTTTGAATGCCAACTTCAGACAAGACTTTGAGAACTTGGTTCATACCAGCAACATTGGCAGTGAAGTATTTACTTGGATTTTCAATACTTTCGCTCACAACAATCTCACCTGCACAATGAAGAACAGCATCAATCTGATTTTCTTCTAAGTAAGCTTTTAGGGCACTAGCATCATAAACATCCAGTTGCTTAAAGCTAGCACGACTATCCACAGCCGCTCGATTTCCTGTAGAGAGATTATCTAGAACATGTACCTGATGGCCAGCATTTAAAAGAGCTTTAACGGTATGGGAGCCAATGTAGCCAGCCCCACCTGTAACAAGAATTGTTTTGGTCATGATTTTTTCCTTTTCCTAGTTTTGTACTATTTTAAAGAAAGAAGAAGGCAAAGGCAACCGTTTTCTGTAATTTTCGTGAAAATGTAAAAAATATATCATTGAATTATTTTTTTGTTTGGGAATTAATAGTTTGATTGGTCTTGGAATAGTTCTTAGATTTCACCTCACATGCAAGAAAATACAATCTTTTTCTAAGATACAGTAAGACTAAGATACTAACTTAGAAATCCACCTTCCCGCTATCCTTCTCCTATAAAAAGTGGTAAAATGGATGAAAGAAAGAAGGAATTGAAATGACAACATTATTTTCAAAAATCAAAGAAGTAACAGAACTTGCTGCGATCTCAGGTCATGAAGCACCTGTCCGTACTTATCTTCGTGAAAAGTTAATACCGCACGTAGATGAAGTGGTGACAGATGGCTTGGGTGGTATTTTCGGAATTAAACATTCAGAAGCTGCAGATGCACCGCGCGTCTTGGTCGCTTCTCACATGGATGAAGTTGGTTTTATGGTCAGCGAAATCAAGCCAGATGGTACCTTCCGTGTGGTTGAAATTGGTGGTTGGAATCCTATGGTAGTCAGCAGCCAACGTTTCAAACTCCTGACTCGTGATGGTCGTGAAATTCCTGTGATTTCAGGCTCTGTTCCTCCACATTTGACTCGTGGTAAGGGAGGACCAACCATACCTGCTATTTCAGATATCGTCTTTGATGGTGGTTTTGCGGATAAGGCTGAGGCAGAAAGCTTTGGCATCCGTCCTGGTGATACGATTGTCCCTGATAGCTCTGCTATTTTGACAGCAAATGAAAAAAATATCATTTCAAAAGCTTGGGACAACCGCTACGGAGTTCTCATGGTGAGCGAGTTGGCAGAATCTCTGTCAGGTCAAAAACTTGGCAATGAACTCTATCTTGGTTCTAACGTCCAAGAGGAAGTTGGTCTTCGTGGTGCCCATACTTCCACAACTAAATTTGACCCAGAAGTTTTCCTAGCAGTTGATTGCTCACCAGCAGGTGATGTTTATGGCGGCCAAGGCAAGATTGGGGATGGAACCTTGATTCGTTTCTATGACCCAGGTCACTTGCTTCTCCCAGGTATGAAGGATTTCCTTTTGACAACGGCTGAAGAAGCTGGAATCAAGTACCAATACTACTGTGGTAAAGGCGGAACAGACGCTGGCGCAGCTCATCTGAAAAATGGTGGTGTCCCATCAACAACAATCGGTGTTTGCGCTCGTTATATCCATTCTCATCAAACCCTCTACGCTATGGATGACTTCTTAGAAGCGCAAGCTTTCTTGCAAGCCTTGGTGAAGAAATTGGATCGTTCAACAGTTGATTTGATTAAAAATTATTAAACCATAAGGGAGGTGGTAGGGATGGTAGAACCAAACCTAGAAAGCCTTGTGAAAGATCTTTACAATCATGCTCGACATGATTTGAGTGAAGATTTAGTTGCTGCTCTCCTAGAGACTGCTAAAAAACTGCCTACTACAAATGAGCAATTGCTGGCAGTTCGTCTCTCAGGCCTGGTCAATCGTGAATTGCTCCTAAATCCCAAACATCCGGCACCTGAGTTGCTCAACTTGGCTCGCTTTATCAAAAGAGAAGAAGCAAAGTACAGAGGAACTGCAGCTTCTGCGCTTATGTACGGAGAGCTCTTTAAAATGCTTTGATTCCATTGTGAATCAAAGCATTTTTCTATATGGTAGAAGAGTAATTCTTGATTAGGAGAAGAAAAAAGCCATCCTATTTAGGATAGCTTCTTGGTTCTTAGATTTGTTCAGCGATAACTTTTTCAGCTAGATTCATAGCGTGATCAGATACACGAGTATAGTGGGAAATGATGTCGATAAAGTTGACCCCAGCTTGTGTTGAACACTCGCCCTTGTTGAGGCGTTTGATGTGGGTCTTTCTGAGAATACGTTCCATATTGTTGATTTCTTTATGGCGTTCAATCAGACTTTGAGCTTTTTCAATATCATTATTTTCTACACTATCAAGGGCATCCTTGATAAAGCCAGTGGTTTTTTGATAGATATCAGCCAATTCCTGCAAAGCAGCTTCAGAGAACTCGACATTTTTACGTTGAAGGTAGTCAGTCAGATTGATTAGGGCTTCTGCGTGGTCCCCAATCCGTTCCAAATCACGGGATGAATCCAGGATGTTGGTGAGCACTTCACTTTCTTTCTGGCTAAGAGCCTCGCTTGAAAGAGTAATCAGGTAACGAGTCAATTTTTCATCAATGGTATTGATGGCTTCTTCTGTCTTGTGGCCTTTTTCAGCTACCTTTTCATTAAGGTCAATGATGTAGTTGTATGAAAGGTCAAAGGCTTTAGAAGCATAATTTCCCAAGTGAAGGAGTTCTTTTTTGGCATTTCCGAGAGCGATTGATGGAGCTTGTTTAATCAAATGCTCATCAAGATAAAGTGGCTCGTACTTGACAACTTCATCTTCACCAGGGATGAGCTTGGTTACAAAGTAGGCCAAGGCTCCGATGAATGGAAATTGGATAATAGTATTTGTGATATTAAAGGTTCCGTGGGCGAAGGCAATGGTCATTTCTGGAGCCAGATTGAGTGTAGATTCAAACCATTGAATCAAGCCAGTGAAAGGTACAAGGAAGACAATACAGATAACCGTACCAATCACGTTAAAGGCGACATGGGCACCAGCAACACGTTTGGCAGCGATATTGGCTCCAAGAGAAGCAATAATAGCTGTAATGGTCGTTCCGATATTATCACCAAACAAGACTGGTAGGGCACCTTGTAGATCAATCAAACCACTTGCGTAAAGATTCTGTAGGATACCGATAGTTGCGGAAGAAGCTTGAATGAGTA
>CABTAV010000170.1:0-3512 GCA_902482895.1 uncultured Streptococcus sp.
TCTAACGGCTAGGTAGGAGATAAATGTTGCAAATAGAACAACTAGAACTAAGGCAATCAAAGGGATACGAATGGTATTGAAAATAGCAGATCCCATACGATTGAAAGCTACCTTGTAACTGCTTAGAGAATAGCCTTTGACAAATACCATACCTGATGTTTTTAGGAAAGAAGTATAAATCAAGTAGACTTGAGGTAGAACAGAGAACAAGATAATTCCGTAGACTGTTGCATAAATGGCAGCCATTTTTCCTTTTGTAGTTTTTTTAGGCTCAATTGGATGGAGCGAATTCATGCTGAAACTGTAGCGGTTTGAAATGTATTTTTGGATAAGGAAAATCGCCAAGGCAATGATAATCGCCATAATTGCTAAAGCAGATGCAAAAGCAGAATTTCCTCCAACCTCGCTAATAAATTGGGTATAAATCAAGACTGGGAAAGTTCGATATCCTTCACCAATTAACATCGGTGTTCCAAAGTCTGAGAATGCTCTCATAAATACAAGTAGGGCAGCTGCTAGTAAGGTTGGAACTAGGAGAGGCAAAACAACCGTTACGATACGCTTAAATCCAAAGGAACCCATGCTCTCAGCAGCTTCAAGTAGAGAATTGTCAATACTTTTCATTGTCCCAGCAACGTATAGAAATACTAGTGGGAATAATTGTAGTGTAAAGACAAGTACAATTCCTTTGAATCCATAAATATCGATAGCTGGAAGATGAAGGGTATTTGTCAGGAATTTAGTAATGACCCCATTTCGTCCCAGCAAGAGAATCCAGGAGTAGGCTCCCACGAAAGGAGCTGACATGGAAGCAATGATAATCAATATTTGTAGAAATTTCTTTCCTTTGAAATCATACATGGAAAAGAGATAAGCTAATAAGGTTCCTACGACTAAGGAAGTGACAGTAGCGGTAATAGAAACCTTGAAACTGTTGACGAGTGTCTCAGAGTAGTAGGCTTTGCTAAAGAAAGTGACAAAATTAGCTAGTGAAAATTGTCCTTCATGTATAAGTGCTTGCTTGAGCACGGTAACGATAGGATAAACGAGAAAGACAAGATAGGTAAGAAAGATGAAGAAAGAGGAGGCTGTCCAAATATTTAGTTTTTTACGTTCCATGGTTGACTCCTTTTATCAGGTTTTGTGAACCATCTGCAGAAAAGACGTTTAATTTTTGAGTATTGATTCGTAGACGAATACGATCGCCTTTTTGTAGATCTTCTTCAAAAGTTGATTCTTCGCTAACTTGAATTTTTGAGGCAAAGCCTGTTTCAATGAAATACTCCGTATTCAGTCCAAGATAGACGCTATCGCTAATAGTTCCTTCAATATCTCCAGATTCATCTTTGATAAACTCTTCAGGACGAATACTTACATGAATAGCTTGTGCTTCAGCCTGATCAAGAGCTGGCATTCGAAGAGCATAGCCATCTGAAAAGACGATATAAGCGCCGTCGCTCCGTTTTTCAAGATTGGCAGGGATGATATTTGTGCGTCCAATAAAGGTGGCGACAAACTCATTAGCTGGTTTATGATAGAGTTCTTTTGGTCGGCCGATTTGTTGGATGACTCCGTCTTTCATCACAGCAATTTGGTCTGAAATAGCCATAGCTTCTTCTTGGTCGTGGGTCACATAAACAGTTGTAATTCCCACTTCGTGTTGGATTTCTCGAATGGCTTGACGCATATCCAAGCGAAGTTTGGCATCTAGGTTACTAAGCGGCTCGTCCATGAGGAGAACACTTGGATTAACAGCTAAGGCGCGTGCCAAGGCGACACGTTGTTGTTGTCCACCACTGAGTTTATCGGGCTTTCGATCCGCATATTGAGCAATTTGCATGAGTTCAAGATACTTGTTGGTCTGTTGAATCAATTCTTCTTTTGGAACTTTCTTTTGCTTGAGACCAAAAGCGACATTATCTCGGACAGTCAAATGTGGGAAAATAGCGTAGTTTTGGAAAACCATTCCGATATTGCGTTTGCTGGGTTCCATATTATTGATTTTTGTATCATCGAAGTAAAATTCTCCACCTTCGATACTGTTGAAACCTGCAATCATACGAAGAAGGGTCGTTTTCCCACACCCTGAAGGCCCAAGAAGGGTAAAGAGACTTCCTTTTGGAATTGTAATGTTCAAATTCTCAATAACAGGGACATCGTGGTAGATTTTTTTGGCGTTAATAATTTTGATCTCACTCATAGTGAACCTCTTTTACTGTTTAGATTGGATATCTGTAAAGACTTCGTTGTATTTCTTAACGATATCTGATTTATTTTTGATGACATAATCATAATCTTCAGTGAGTGTTTTGATTTTGTCAATTGGTTTCATGTTTTCGCTTGTTTTGGCATTTTTACGAACAGGACGATTAGTAGTGGTTGTACCAAGTGTATCTTGTACTTCTTGAGAGATAATAAAATTGATAAATTTCTTGGCATTTTCCATATTTTTCGATTTTTTAACGATAGCAGCACTAGCAGGTAGGAAGACGGTTCCTTCTTTTGGATAGACTACCTTGATATTAGCTCCGTCATTTAAGAGTTTAACTGCTGGATCTTCATAAGAGAGACCAACAGCCATTTCTCCGTCAGCGACTGCTTTATAGACACCAGATGAACTTGAACCGATTTTCCCATCAATAAGTGTGAAGAGATCTTTTACATAAGACCAGGCTTTATCGTCTTTGTAACCACCTTGAGCTTGTAGCATATTTGTTAATTGAGCAAAGGCGCTAGAAGAGTTTGCTGGGTCAGCAGTTGCGATTTTTCCTTTTAGTTCAGGTTTGAGAAGGTCGCTATATCCTTCGATGTTCATGCCTTTCGTTAAATCAGGATTGACGATTAAAACACTACCATCTAGTGTATAAGGTGTAGAGTAGCCAGTTGTGTTTTGATATTCTTTGATAACATTATCATTTTCTTTTGAAGTATAGTTTTCAAAGAGTTCTCCGTGGGTAGCATATTGTGTATAAGAACCACCAAAGATGACATCAGCTACAGGAGCTTCTTTTTCTGACTCTAGTTTTTTGAAAAGTTCTCCAGTACCAGCTTGAATCAGTTCTACTTTGATACCATATTTTTCTTCAAAGGCAGGAATAGTTGCTCCGATTAAGCCCTCTGAGTTTGGTGAATAAACGACTAGCGAACCGCCGTCTCCTTTATTAGATGAACCGCCATCGGCAGATTCATTAGAAGAACAAGCAGCAAGACCAAAAAGAGCTAGTCCGCAAACAGCATAATACATCCATTTCTTTTTCATGATGGATACCTCCGTTGTGTTATTTAAGTTTATTTTAAAATAATGTAAGCGTTTTTAAAACCGATAATTCTATTCTATTAGAGTAAAATTCTCTACAAAAAGAAGAATAGCTTATTTTACTATTCTTCCGAGTGATTTCAATTCCTTTGGGGAAATATGGAGATACTTTTTAAATACTTTGGCAAAATATTTATAGTCTGAAAATCCAACTTGGTCAGAAATGTCGCTTAGAGGGGAGTTGGGAGATTCAGCC
>CABTAV010000171.1:0-3487 GCA_902482895.1 uncultured Streptococcus sp.
GTACAAATGGGGAGAAGAGGTAACTTGTCGGTAGAATTGTAATCGTGTTAACAGTTAAGCTAAGTAGCCCCATCAAAAATCCAAGTGTAACTCCAACGCGTGGACCGTAAATAATGCTGGCAATAATGACAGGAATATGAACGATAGTCGGTTTGATTGGAAATGGAAAAAGGTTAAAGATAAGTGAGCTCAGAAAGTGTATCACGAGCATGGTTGCAAAAAAGATAGCAATAGGTGCAATATTAGAGCGTTTTTTCATCGAGAGTTTCCTTTATTCTTTCTAAAATAATTGTGAGATCGGCTAAGGCTCCTCTTCCGTGGTCTCCACAAGCTAGTAGGGATTCCTTAGGAGCAATCAGCTGATAGTCGTAGGTTTCTAATGTTTTCAGATTAGCCTGAGTTGCTGGATGGTCATACATTTTTGTATTCATAGCAGGAGCTATTAGTTTAGGAATATGACTTGGCAAGGCTAGAGCCATACAGGTTACCATGTTGTCCGCAAAACCGTGGGCTAGTTTTGCAATAGTGTTAGCTGTTGCAGGAGCCACGATAAATAAATCCGCCTTTTTTCCAAGTTCGATATGATTGATTTGATCTGGATAAGGTTCCTTCATGGCATCCAAGTGAACAGGATTCTGTGAGAGTACTTGTAGTGTCAAAGGTTGGATAAACTCTGTAGCAGCCTGGGTCATTAAGACAGTGACTTGATGGCCTTGTTTTTTAAGCGAACTAACTAAATCTGCCGACTTGTAAGAGGCGATTGAGCCCGTTACAGCCAAGAGAATGTTTGACATAGTTTTCCTTTCTATGAATGACAGGCTTGAATTTTTTCAAGGAGGAGTTCTGCAATTTCTTCTTTAGTGTTAACCGTTTGGAGATAATCTTTCTCAACAAAGATTGCACGATGCTGGTTTGCTGAAATTTGAGTCAGGTCATTTGCGATAATCAAGTCTGCTTGGTTCTTGATAAGACTTTTTCTAGCAATCTCGATGAGATAATCCTCAGAGACATCAACCAGCAGTTTGAAGCCAATCAGATGAATAGCAGGATTCCATTCTTTGACTAGAGAGATGATTTTTGGTGTTTTTTTAAGGAACAAAACCTGAACCTCATCAGTCGAAGAAATCTTAGCTTGATGATTTTGCTTGCTTAAAAATTTTTCCAAATTGGAGCTAGACTGAACTTCCTCTAGACTTGTCATATAAACAGGAGTGTAGTCGGATACCGCCATTGAGTGAATCAAGACTTGATAATCCTGAACACGTTCTTGCATTTCTAGTAGAAGGTTCTTGGTATTGTTAATTTCTCGAATGCTTAGGTTGGGATGGGCTTCTGGCTTCACAGCTTGTTTTGTTGTTATCAAACAAACTTCATGCCCTGCAGCAAGCAAGGTTTCTGTGATGATTTTCCCCAAGCGACCTGTGGAATGGTTAGTGATAGAGCGGACGCTATCAATAGCTTCACTGGTACCGCCCGATGTAACTAAAATTTTCATAGCACTATTGTACACAAAAATAAGCGGTAAGTAAAATGAAAGTGATAAAATTTTGGTAAAAGGAAAGAATATAGTTTCAAACTATAAAGCCATATAAAATTTAAGAAAGGACTCTAAAAACCTTAAAAATAGGGATATTTACGAACGTTTAGAGAGTTTTTGGATGTTAAAAATCTTGTTTTGTGTTATAATGAATTATCATATAAGAGGTTAGAGGAGTTTTGAATGAAAACAGATATTGAAATCGCACAGAGTATTGAGTTGAAGCCAATCGTTGATGTTGTAGAGAAACTTGGAATTTCTTACGACGATTTGGAGTTGTATGGAAAGTACAAGGCTAAGCTCAGCTTTGATAAAATTCGTGCAGTTGAGAGCAATCCAGTTGGGAAATTGATTTTGGTTACTGCTATCAACCCAACACCTGCAGGTGAAGGAAAATCAACCATTACCATTGGTCTTGCGGACGCCTTGAACAAGATTGGCAAGAAAACCATGATTGCTATCCGCGAACCATCTCTTGGTCCAGTAATGGGGATTAAGGGCGGTGCTGCTGGTGGTGGTTATGCTCAAGTTCTGCCAATGGAAGATATTAACCTTCACTTTACTGGAGACATGCATGCCATTACGACTGCCAATAATGCTCTTTCTGCTTTGATTGACAACCACTTGCACCAAGGAAATGAGCTAGGAATTGACCAACGTCGTATCCTTTGGAAACGTGTTGTGGACTTGAACGACCGTGCTCTTCGCCATGTGACCGTTGGACTTGGTGGTCCTCTAAATGGTATTCCACGTGAGGATGGCTTTGATATTACAGTTGCTTCCGAAATCATGGCAATTCTTTGCTTGGCAACAGACATCGAGGACTTGAAACGCCGTTTGGCTAATATCGTTATCGGTTATCGCTATGACCGTACACCTGTTTCTGTAGGTGATTTGCAGGTTGAAGGTGCCTTAGCTTTGATTTTGAAGGATGCGATTAAGCCGAACCTGGTTCAGACAATTTACGGAACACCTGCCTTTGTACATGGTGGTCCATTTGCCAATATTGCTCACGGATGTAACTCTGTCTTGGCAACGACTACAGCCCTTCACTTGGCTGATTATACAGTTACTGAAGCTGGTTTTGGTGCAGATCTCGGTGCTGAGAAATTCCTTGATATTAAGACACCAAATTTGCCAACTTCTCCAGATGCAGTTGTCATTGTCGCAACCCTTCGTGCCCTTAAAATGAATGGTGGTGTGGCTAAAGACGCTTTGACAGAAGAAAACGTAGAAGCTGTTCGTGCCGGTTTTGCCAACTTGAAACGCCACGTTGAGAACATCCGTAAGTTCGGTATTCCAGCAGTTGTGGCTATTAACGAATTTGTATCTGATACAGAAGCTGAAATTGCAGCCTTGAAAGAACTTTGTGCCTCAATCGATGTACCAGTTGAATTGGCTAGTGTCTGGGCTGATGGTGCAGAAGGTGGAGTAGCACTTGCTGAAACAGTTGTTAAGACTATTGCTGAAAACCCAGCTAACTATAAACGTTTGTATGACAATGACCTTTCTGTTCAAGAAAAGATTGAAAAGATTGTTACTGAAATTTACCGTGGTAGCAAAGTGAACTTTGAGAAGAAAGCTCAAACGCAAATCGCTCAAATTGTTCAAAATGGTTGGGACAAATTACCAATCTGTATGGCTAAAACTCAATACAGTTTCTCAGATAATCCAAATGCTCTTGGAGCACCAGAAAACTTTGAAATTACCATTCGTGAGTTGGTACCAAAATTAGGTGCAGGCTTCATCGTTGCCTTAACTGGTGATGTCATGACTATGCCAGGACTTCCAAAACGACCAGCAGCTCTCAATATGGATGTTGAAAGCGATGGAACAGTCCTAGGTTTGTTCTAGTATATTGTAATTGACTTTGTACTCTTCGAAAATCAAATTCAAACCACGTCAGCTTCACCTTGCCGTACTCAAGTACAGCCTGCGGCTAGCTTCCTA
>CABTAV010000172.1:0-3478 GCA_902482895.1 uncultured Streptococcus sp.
CCAATCTGTTCTTCCATTCTAAGAACCTTAGCTCCTTCGATTGTCAGAGCCTTGAGAGCTGTTTCGATAGGAAATTGGCTGGCATCTCCACTTTTCATCTTCTGAAGAAGGGCTGCAGTCCGTCCTTCCTCAAACATATCTAGATTGTTATTGGAAGCAACTGAGTCAGTCGCAATACCAACCGCTACTCCTGCTTTTTGGAATTGGATGATTGGAGCGATTCCTGATGCCAGTTTGAGGTTACTGATAGGATTATGCGCGATAGATACTTGAGACATTGCCAAACGTTCAATTTCTCGCTCGTTTAATTCGACCCCGTGAGCAAAGACAGATGGATGGTCTAAGTAACCCAGTTCTTCTAGAAAGGCGAGGGGGCGTTTGCCATATCGTTTCAGGATAATTCCTGATTCCTCCTTGGTCTCCGCAACATGGATATGGATTGGAATATTCAGTTCTTTCGCTATATCTAAGCTTTCTACCAGCAAGTCTCTACTACAGCTGTAAGGAGAATGTGGAGCTACCATAACCTTGAAATTTGGATTTTCATATCCTAAAATTTCCTTGATGATGGCTCGTGTTCTAGCAATAGTCTCAGTAGTTGTCTCTGCCTCTGAAGAAAAGAGGGTCGGTGAGAAATAACAACGCATCTTAGAATCTTTCACTGCCTGATAAATCCGCTCAATATCCACACCATTGGGATTATACATATCGTTGAAGGTTGTTGTTCCTGACTGGAGCATTTCTGTCAGCGCTTCTTTGACCGCTTTGGTAGTCATGTCTGGAGTAAACTCAGCTTCTGCAGGCCAAATATAGTCATTGAGCCATTCATGGAGATTGCTGTCATCCCGAATTCCTCTCAATCCTGTCATAGCAGAATGTGTGTGGCAATTAACCAAACCAGGCATAATCCAGGCTCCCTGATAGTCTATAATCTGCTCAGCTTGCTCTAAAATCTCTGACTTCTCTTGACCAACATAGACGATTTGAGAATCCTTAACGGCTAAGATTCCATCTAGATAAACATGGAAATCTTGATCACAAGTCACGATATTTACATGCTGATAGACTTTCATTGTTTTTCTCCTTCTAAGGCCTTGATTTTTTTCTAGCTATTGTAACAAAAAAGTCACCCGAAGGCAACTTTTTTTGTCCATAGGAGTTCGAAATTAGAAATGACTATTCAGAGCTAAAAGCTGCAGCTTTTTGCATTTGGTAATACTTGCCCTTTCTAGCCATGAGATCCTGATGATTGCCATGCTCCACGATGTCACCATCCACCAAGACTAGAATCAGATCCGCATCCTGAATGGTTGACAAACGGTGGGCGATGATAAAGCTTGTACGCCCCTTCATGAGTTTGGCAAAGGCATCCTGTACTAGAACTTCTGTCCGTGTATCGATGGAAGAAGTCGCCTCGTCTAAGATGAGAATCTTTGGAATAGCCAGAAAGACTCGCGCGATGGTCAAGAGCTGAGCCTGACCGACAGAGAGAGATTCTCCAGCATTTTCCAACTTGGTATCGTAACCCTGTGGCAACTGTTGGATGAAAAAGTCTGCATTGGCTGCTTTGGCAGCAGTAATCACCTGCTCCCGACTGGCTTCAGGGTTACCAAAGGCAATATTGTCATGAATAGTCCCTTGCTTAAGCCAGGTTTCTTGGAGCACCATTCCAAACTGTTGTCGTAAAGAGGCACGACTATAGTCATAAATGGATTTCCCGTCTAGCAAGATATCTCCCAAGTTAATAGGATAAAAACGCATGAGGAGATTGATAAGAGTTGATTTGCCAGCACCTGTCGGACCAACGATAGCCACCTTGCTACCAGCTGGAATATCAATAGATAAATCCTTAATCAAAATCTTTTCAGGATTGTAGCCAAAAGAAACCTGTTTAAAGGAAATAGCTCCCTTAACTTGGTCACTGGTCAAGACTTCCTTACCACTTTCAGCCACCTCAGAACTTTCTAAGACAACATAAACACGCTCTGCACAAGCGAGAGCACTTTGCAACTCAGCTAGCACGGAAGAAATATCGTTAAAGGGTTTGGTGTATTGCTGGACATAGTTCAAAAAGGTCACTAAACGTCCAATGGTCAAAGTAGAGCCTATCATGATACGATAAGCTCCCACTCCAGCTAGGAGAGCATAAATGAGCGCATTTACAAAGCGAGTCGAAGGATTAACCGTTGAAGAATAAAAGATAGCTGACTGAGAATAGTCTGCGTAGTTATCATTAGCCTCACGCAGTCTTTGGATAAACTCTTCTTGAGCATTAAAGGACTGAATAATGGTCTGCTGGCTCAACGATTCTTCAATTAATTGTGTCTGAATCCCCCTCGTCTCTGTTTGCTTCTGGAAGAGATGATAGGATCTCTTGGCAATAAAACGTGAAATTACCATAGACAGTGGCGTCAACAGCAAGACTAAGAGAGTCATGAGGAGATGAATCTGAAGCATGGCTAGAATACTAACAAAAATCATCAAGACACCAATGAAAAATTGGTTAAAAATCATGGTCAAGCCAGCTGCCAACTGTTCGATGTCCGTGGTTACACGACTGACCATTTCTCCACTTCCTTGTCGATCCACAAAGGCAATCGGTAAACGATGGAGCTTATGGATGATTCGCTCTCGCAAGTCTCTGGTATAAGAAAAGATTAGGCGATTATAGAGGAGAGGATTGACCCACTGCACAAGGGTATTTCCTATGACCACCAAGATCATTTGAATGAAAATCTGCCAAAAAACTGGTGAAGAGCCAGTCACTAGGACTTGGTCAATAAGCTGCCCAATCAAGATAGGAAGATAAATTGATAAGGCAACCTGGGCAATAGTTCCTAGAAAGGCTAGGAAAAGGAGGAAGGGATGACTTGCTAAATCTTTAGCCAAACGTTTGAGCGTCTGATTTGCAGTTTGTCGTCTCATGCTAGTCCTCCTTTCCATGTTGAGATGCATTGATTTCGCGATAGACTTGACTGGACTTCATCAAGTCCTCGTGCTTGCCGATAGCTAGGAGCTCTCCTTTTTCTAAGAGGAGAATCTGGTCAGCCATCTGAAGTGTCGACGTTCTTTGAGAAATCAAGATTAAGCTCGTATTTGGCAAATTTTCTCGAATAGCTTTCAAGAGTCTAGACTCGGTAATGGTGTCCAGCGCCGAAGTTGCATCATCTAGGATGAGAAACGGAGTCTGGCGCAAGACTGCTCGAGCGATAGACAGTCTTTGTTTTTGACCACCTGAGAAATTTCGTCCTCCTGCCTCAACTGGAGCATCCAAAAGTCCTTCCTTTTCACTGACAAAATCCTTGGCTTGTGCAATTTCCAAGGCATGCCAAAGTTCTTGGTCCGTTACTTCGTGATTGAAACCTAGAGTCAAGTTGGAACGAATAGTTCCCTTAAAAAGTTCGACTTTTTGGGGCACATAGGCAATCCATGACCGCCACTGCTCCAAATTAAGAGGACTACGTCCATCTCGATAAAG
>CABTAV010000173.1:0-3472 GCA_902482895.1 uncultured Streptococcus sp.
GCTCTTCTTTTTCTACATGAGATTCAAGGTTCCTATCCAATCTATTTTCAATTTCATTACTCTGTATCATTTCAGATACTTCTTCTATTCTGCCATATACAGCCATGTCGTTTCTCCTATTCAATTTATCTGTCTTAGTATATCAAAAAGACCTAGAATTGTCAGCTTGCGATGGCTGTTTGAGTGATTTTTTACATAGTTTCACAAAGGTTTCAATTTCTCGAAATCGGTGTAAATGTGTCTGTTTAAATATCATGATATAATCCAATTCTTTCTGAGTTAGCATCTTTCCTCCTACATCTTCTTATTCGTAAAAGGCAAGAAAAATAGGACTGTTTGTGTCCTCAGTCCTAGATTTCTTATAAGATTGGGGCAAATAACTGGGCAATTTCCTTAATCAATTTTTGATACCAGCTATTTTTTATCGTATGAGTAAAAATTTCTTGCGATACTGAAAAAATCTCCTCAAAATCTTTTTGAATCTCCGTGATTGATTTCGTTTTATATAGCAAAACTGCATTTTCATAGTGGTGAAGCAAACTTCTGTAATCTAAGTTAATGGTTCCAACTGCAGCAAAATCCTTATCCACTAGGATTTGTTTACTGTGGATAAAGCCTGGACTATACTCAAAAATCCTTACTCCTGCTGACAACAAATCCGGATAAGCTCCTCTTGTTATGAGTTGGATTAATTTTTTATCCGGAATAAAAGGGGTCACAATACGGACATCAACACCCCTCATGGCCGCATTTTTAATACTCTCTGTTAAATCATAGTCAATAATCAGATAGGGTGTTGTGATATAGACTGAATCAGTGGCCTGATTAATCAAACTTTGATAGACTTTTTTCCCTACCTGAGTACGGAAGATGGGCTTGGGTCCACTACCGTAAGGAATGCAGAGTCCTTGGCCAGAACATGGCTGATTTTCCAAGTGATACTGATCAAAATCACTGATTTCCCCACGATTGATGTACCAGGTCATCAAAAAGAGACGAGTTAGAGCCTTGACACCAGGACCATCTAAGCGAATTCCACTATCCTTCCAATAACCAAAGCGTTCTACATGGTTGATGTACTCATCAGCTAAGTTAATCCCTCCTGTATACGCTATCTGACCATCTATAACAAGGATTTTACGATGGTCTCGATTATTGTAAGCTACTGTCAAACGAGGAATCACCTTGTTAAACTTATGGGCTTCAATGCCTCGACTACGAAGCTGAATAGTATAATCTCCGGGTAAAGTCGCCATACAGCCGATATCATCATAGAGCATCTTGATCTCTACACCCTGAGCTGCCTTTTGCTCTAGTATATCTAGTATGCTATTCCACATCAGACCTTCTTCGACAATATAGTACTCTAGAAAGATAAACTTTTCAGCTCTCTTGAGATCTTCCAGCATATGTTGCCACATGCTTTCACCTGAAGGAAAGAATTGTGAGGCCGTTCGATCATATACATCGGCATTGTTATCCATACTCAACAAAGATTTGATAACTCCGTAAGCCGCTTTATCATCTTCCTTCAATTTCTGGCGGAGTGCTTTACTGTTATCCTCCCGAAAATGCATGGAATCAAGTCTGTTCAACTGCTTAATTTCTTTTTTGGACAATCGCCTTTCACCAAACATTAGATAGAGCAAAGGACCAATGACAGGAACAAAAGTCACCACTAGCCACATTACCTTGCTTTCAGGCGCCATGGAACGATTAACAATAGCGACAATGGTCGCCATACTCATAAAGATTAAGACAATAATCCATAGAATGGGAGCCATCCGCCCTAAATAAAGAAAGAGACCAAAAACAAGAGAAAGTTCAAGTAGCATAATTGAAAGACTAAAGCCATACTTGGACATTAATAATTGAAATTTCCTATATTTCATATCCCCTCCTTGATAGTTTGAATGCTAAAAACAGGTATTTGATACTCTTCGAAAATCAAATTCAAACCACGTCAGCTTCACCTTGCCGTACTTAAGTACAGCCTGCGGCTAGCTTCCTAGTTTGCTCTTTGATTTTCATTGAGTGTTAGAATAATTTGTCAAAATGAAGGACCGAAATAGACAAGGAGAATTACTGTGGTAGAATTGGGAATTTCAACATTTGGAGAAACAACGGAGCTTGAAGGGACTGGGCAAACTTACAGTCATGCTGAACGCATTCGCCAGTTGCTGGCAGAGATTGAACTGGCTGACAAGGTTGGTTTGGATGTGTATGGGATTGGTGAGCACCATCGAGCGGATTTTGCGATATCTGCGCCAGAGATTGTTCTGGCAGCTGGGGCAGTCAATACCAAGAAGATTCGTTTGACCAGTGCAGTCAGCATTCTCTCAAGTATGGATCCGATTCGATTGTTCCAACAATATGCCACTATCGATGCTTTGTCAAATGGACGTGCGGAGATTATGGCCGGAAGGGGTTCTTTCACGGAATCTTTTCCCTTGTTTGGCTATGATTTGAAAGACTACGAAGCTCTTTTTGATGAGAAATTAGACTTGCTTCAATTAGTCAATGAAAAGATAAAACTAGATTGGCAAGGTCGATTGACCCAAACAATCTCTGGCAAAGAAGTTTATCCTCGTCCAGTTCAGGACAAATTGCCCTTGTGGATAGCGACAGGTGGTCATGTCGAATCAACTGTGAAGATTGCTCAGGCAGGCCTACCGATTGTCTATGCCATTATTGGTGGTAATCCGCGTTATTTTAAAAAGTTGATTCAGGCTTATCGTGAGATTGGGAGCGAAGCGGGTCATGCCAGTCAGGAGCTAAAGGTCGGGGCCCATTCTTGGGGTTGGATTGCTGAAGATGGCGAGCAGGCGGTGAAAGATTATTTCCATCCAACCAAGCAAGTGGTGGATGCTATTTCCAAAGACCGTCCGCACTGGCAGGAATTGCGTTATGAGCAATATTTGGAGCAAGTTGGGCCAAATGGTGCTATGTTTGTGGGCAATCCAGATCAGGTGGCAGAAAAATTGATTCGCATGATTGAGGATTTAGGTTTGGATCGCTTTATGTTGCACCTACCTCTTGGTTCTATGCCTCATGAACAAGTCCTGAGAGCTATTGAACTCTTCGGCACACAAGTGGCACCAAAAGTACGGACTTACTTTGCCATGAAAGAGGCTAAATAAAAAATCCTAATCAGGTTGATAAAAAATCTATATAACAACTATTATTAAAAAAGTAATAAACAGAAAAGAATCTCTGAAAAGCTAGTAAAATCAAGCTTTCCAGAGATTCTTTTCGTTATTGATATAAACAATATCAATCAAGTCGATAGTCAATATATATTGGGAAAAGGTCAAAAGGAGTGGTAAGATGGTTTCAATCCAAATGGAAGGAGAAAAGTATGACAAGTAAAAGAGAGCTAGTTTTTAGAGCCATCCGAGGAGAAGAGGTGGAACGGGTTCCTGTTGGCTTTTGGTTTCATTTTGTAACACTGGAGGAAAAAGGGCAAGGTTTA
>CABTAV010000174.1:0-3436 GCA_902482895.1 uncultured Streptococcus sp.
AGACACCGATGAACTTTAACAAACCTTTCTTGAGTGTAGATATCAAGGATTTCTGGACCAGATGGCATATCACCTTGTCGACTTGGTTGAGAGATTTTGTGTTTTCAAGAGTATTGATGCAGGTTATCAGGAAAAAATGGTTTAAAAATAGACTACACAATGCAACCTACGCCTATATGGTCAATATGTTGGTCATGGGTTTTTGGCATGGTCTTAGTGTTAGCTACATTGTTTATGGTTTTTATCACGGTGTCTTGATGGCTGGATTTGAAGTGTATCAAAAGAAAAGCACTTTTTATAAGAAAAATAAAAACAAAAATTGGTATAAACTACTAAGTTGGTTTGTGACCATGAATTTGGTTATGATTGGTTTCTTTATCTTTTCAGGTGAACCCTATAAAATCTTACTTATGATTTTAAAGAGATAAGAAATTGAAAAGAGATTGGAAGAATCGAAGGGATAGGATAAAACGAGATGATTAAACTAAAAGCATTTTTGCTATCGCTTGTGCTCGTAATTGCGACGCTTGCCCTTTTAAATGTGACATACGTCAAGAAGATTGATGATTATTATAAAGTAAAGGATAACAGTATTCGCTATAGCACTTCGTATGAAAAGTATAAAAGTAGAGATATTCTGACAAGCAATATTACTCCCAATACATTTGTTTTATTGGGATCATCTGAGTTGGTTGCGACGATAAATGAAGACTATCATCCCAATAAAATTTTTAACTACAACGATTTTAATATCATGCAGATTGGGACCAGTTATTCACAAAACATCATTCAGGCTACGACCTTGGGTTCTATTGAAGGAGCTATGACTAAGAGAAAAGTGGCTATAATAGAGTCGGTTCAGTGGTTTGAAAAAGATGGGACTCATCAAGATGCTTTTTTGAACAAGGCTTCTCAGGAACATATTTTCCATATGCTAGGTAATGATAAGATTAGTAAGGAAACGAAAGAAAAACTAATCAATCGCATTATCGAAATTACCAAGGGGAACAAGCAACAAAATGACATCTACAAAAAATACAAAAGTTATTTCATAGATGAGAAAGGAACGATTATTGATAAAAAACTATTAGAGTTCGATAATGCGATTTATTCCTTTAAACTCAAACAGACTTTTTATCAAAAACATGCCAAATCAGATTACCCTTCACTAGGAGATAAAACCCCAGACTATGACTGGGAAAAAATGACGAATCAGTTTGTAGAAGAGGTCAAAAAGAAAACAGACAATAATGATTATGCTGTTGATAACAACTACTACAATACCTACTTAAAAGATCGCTATGTATCTCTGAAAGATTCTAATAAAGATTTGAGTTATCTGGAGTCACCAGAGTATTCAGATATGGAACTCTTCTTGACAGTTGCCAAGGAATTGGGCATTGAAGTTGAGGTCATTATTTTCCCAGTAAACGGGAAGTGGAACGACTACACAGGTGTTTCAAGAGAGATGCGGGAAAAAACTTACAAAAAAATAGAAGATGTCGCAAAAAGCCATGGTGCAACGGTATTAAACTATGGAAACAGAGAGTATGATGATTACTTTTTATTTGATGTGATGCACGTTGGAGTGAAAGGATGGATGGAAGTTGAAAAAGAACTTTACAAATTTGCAAACCAAGCTAACTAACACACACCGTTTAATCTTGTGGACGTTATTTTTCTATACGGTTATCTTAAGCATCGTGATTTATTGTTTTGTGACCGATTTTTCGAACATTCAAGAATTTATCTATAGTGAATTTTAGGATTACATACTATAAAAATCTCTAGATAAAGAGAACTGCACCGATAAAGTGAGACATAAGATAAGGCTCTATAATATTTATAGTGGAGACATCCTCTATAGGTAGTATGGAGCCTACTTTATTGTAGCCCCATATAATTTATACTGAAAAGCATTCAAGCTATCATTAGAAAGAATCAAATGGAACAAATTAGTGTTACTGAAACGTAGTTAAAATAGATGGGTAAACAATTGAAAAACTAGTCTATAAAGTGGTATAATAGCAGAAAAATAAATTAGTAAGAAATTGATTTTATTTTAGCGAAAAATTATAGAAATGAATGGTTTTTCTTGATGAAACAGAGAAAAGAATTGTACCTCTTTCTTGGTCGGACAGCCTTGTATTTTCTTATCTTTCTGGGGCTGCTTTACTTTTTTAGCTATCTTGGTCAGGGTCAAGGAAGCTTTATCTATAATGAATTTTAACTTGAAGGAGAATTCCTATTGTGTCAAATAAACCAATAGTAGATATGATTGAAACCATTGAGCATTTTGCTCAGACACAGCCTAGCTATCCTGTTTACAATGTTTTAGGGCAGGAACACACTTATGGAGATTTAAAGGCTGATTCGGATAGTTTGGCTGCAGCCATTGACCAACTAGATTTGCCAGAGAAGTCTCCTGTGGTTGTTTTTGGTGGCCAAGAATATGAAATGTTGGCAACTTTTGTAGCTTTGACTAAGTCAGGACATGCCTACATTCCAATTGATAGCCATTCGGCCTTGGAGCGAGTTTCAGCTATTTTAGAAGTAGCGGAGCCAAGTTTGATTATTGCCATCTCAGACTTTCCATTGGAGCAGGTTTCTACACCGATAATGAATCTAGCTCAGGTTCAAGAAACCTTTGATAAAGGGACCAGCTATGAAATCACGCATCCAATCAAGGGCGATGATAATTACTACATCATCTTTACTTCTGGTACGACTGGTAAACCTAAGGGAGTGCAGATTTCCCATGATAATCTCCTCAGCTTTACTAACTGGATGATTACGGATAAGGAATTTGCGGCGCCAAGTCGTCCGCAAATGCTGGCTCAACCGCCTTATTCTTTTGACCTGTCTGTCATGTACTGGGCACCGACCTTGGCACTGGGTGGTACACTTTTTGCCCTCCCTTCAGCCATTACTCAGGACTTTAAGCAACTTTTTGCGACCATCTTTTCCTTGCCAATCGCTATCTGGACTTCAACACCATCCTTTGCGGATATGGCCATGTTGTCTGAAGACTTTAATTGTGAGAAAATGCCTGGAATCACGCATTTCTACTTTGACGGTGAAGAATTGACGGTCAAAACAGCTCAAAAACTGTGCGAGCGTTTCCCAAATGCCCGTATTATCAATGCCTACGGTCCAACAGAAGCGACAGTAGCTCTGTCAGCAGTTGCCGTGACAGATGAGATGCTAGCGACTCTCAAACGTCTACCAATCGGCTATACCAAGGCTGATTCTCCAACCTTTATCATTGACGAGGAAGGGAATAAACTGCCAAATGGCGAACAGGGAGAGATCATTGTTTCTGGACCAGCCGTTTCAAAAGGTTATATGAACAATCCTGAAAAAACAGCAGAAGCCTTCTTTGAGTTTGAAGGACTACCAGCCTATCACACAGGCGATGTGGGAACTATGACAGATG
>CABTAV010000175.1:0-3404 GCA_902482895.1 uncultured Streptococcus sp.
GACTTATCCACTGTCTTCTGAGCAACAGTTGTTTTATCACCCTCTACTTCTTTTGATTTCTCTATAGGATGCTCTTTAGGAGGAACTCCCTCTGTCAGTCCCGTAACACCAGCATTTACCTTTTCAGTATTAGCCGTAACAGGTGATACAGGTAAAGTATCTGCCTTAACCGCACCGTTAGCGAAAAACATTAATGCCGCTACGGCAACACTTGCAGCACCAAAATGGTACTTACGAATAGAATAACGGAATACCTTTTCTCCGTTCACTTCACGATATGATTTCCTCATTTAATCGCCTCTCTCTTATTTTTATTTTAGAGGTACTAAAAAATACCCCCCCTTAAATATTTTAGGAATTTAAGGAAAGGATACGTTTTTTAATTTTGGGTACCACACTTGTTTTAAAAACATAGTACACTTTCTATTTTACATCTTTCTTAGAAAAATTAACAGTATAACCCATATATTTTTTCTAATTTAGCATTTAATTTTAGCAAGTATATATACTTTTTTTCCTAATCTTCTATTACTATTAGACAGGAAACACAACAAGACCTCCACTATATCGAGGAGGCCTTGGATAAACTTGGTTATTTAGCAAAAGACTAGAAGATTTTCTTTTCCCAATCGTCTTCTGTACGGCGAGGGTAGAAAAATTCAGACTTGTCAGGAGCTTCCATCATCTCCATCAAGGGTAACATATCATAGGCCAGATCCAAGTTTGGAATCTGGTCTTTTTGCACCCAAGAAACTTCTCCTTCTTCTGAAGAGCGAAGGGTACCAGAGAACTCAGTTGCCTTATAACAAACGACAATATAGCGCCCACCTGTATCTAGTGGCCAATTTTTAATGCCGACAAGTTGAGGATTTTGGATAGTCAACCCTGTTTCTTCATAGATTTCACGAATGACAGACTCTGCGAAAGACTCGCCATTTTCTACATGGCCTCCTGGAAAGGCATAACCAGACCAGCGATTGTTTTCAGGGGCGCGATACTGCATCACCACGCGCTGGGTTTCTAGATCTTCAATCAGACAAATGTTTGTTAAAATTGTTAATTGTGCTCGAGACATACATAGACTCACTTTCTAATTTATTACATTTTCAGAATTGGTACCAGTACCATTAGCTTCTACTTTTTAAAATTATTTAGAATAAAATACCATCCGTTTTTCCTTTATAGGCTTTCCAAGTTCAAGCATCTTTTCTTGTCCATCAAAAGTAAAGCCCATTTTTTGATAGAAAGCAATGGCGCGCTTATTATCTTTCAATACCCATAAGAAAATTTCAGAAAAATGATCAAGAGCAATCAAAGCTGCTTTTATTAACTTTTGTGCAATACCTTTTCCATAATAGTCTTTTAAAACATATAAAGCAATAATTTCACCAGCTTGAATAATCTCATCACGAAAGCTGCCATAACTGATGAAACCAACTACCTTCATACCATCCATCGCAATCAATGTATTTTCTGGATATTTTTGACTAAAGAATCGACACCTTTCTAATGTCATTGTCTCCTGAAATTCTGCAGGCAAAAGGTCATCATAAGCCTCTCTCCACGTTTGCCAGTGAACAATGGATTTACCTTCTATCTCTTCAGGAGTTTCCATTGATTTGATAATAACCGTCATTTACTTTCTTTTCCTTAATCCAACACCCTGACTTCCTTTGCTACTTTTTGTAGAAATTTTTCTCTTGTTGAACTTGTATTTACTTCACGGCCTAACTCTCCCAAGATTGAAACCCTCTTTGTTTTTATGCCACAGTGATTCAATACAGCATTCTTTAATACTGATATTCCATAACTGTCTGGAATGTTAATCGGACCTGAAAATACTTTGTACCACCAAGTTGGTGCCATAGAAGTTGCATAGATACTAGCTGTTTTTCCTTTTAATAACTTTTTGAACTGTTTACCTCTCAAGTAATTCAAAATAAAGCTTCCTCGATTATTTGCTGAGTATGCAATGCCTGGCGTAAAAACACGATCAATCCACCCCTTCAATAGACTAGGCATACTACTCCACCAAATTGGATAAACAAAAATGAAATGATCTGCCCACTGAATTAATTCCTGAGATCGTAGAATAAACGGATCGTCCTCCATCCTTTGTCGATAACCATAACGTAAAACAGGATCAAACTCTTCCTCATTAAGATTAATCATTTCAAGTTCATGTCTCTTTGAGTCTATATTTTCTACAATCGTTTGAAAAATTGCTTGGCAGTAACTTTCTTTATCAGGATGTCCATTAATAACTAAAATATTCATAAAATTCCCCTAATCCAACGCCTTGACTTCCAGCATCATATCGCGAATCTGTGCAGCCAGTTCAAAGTCAAGCACTTCTACAGCTTCTTGCATTTGTTTTTCTAGTTTCTTGACAAGTTCTTTGCGTTCTTGTTTGTTGAGACTATTGATATCGACTTCTTTTTCTTCTTCCTTGGCAACTGCCTTAGTCACGGCAATCAAGTCACGAATTTCTTTCTTAATGGTTTGTGGCACGATACCATGCTCTTCATTATAGGCCATCTGGATTTTGCGACGGCGTGCAGTTTCATCGATGGCACGTTGCATAGACTGAGTCATCGTGTCCGCATACATGATGACATGCCCTTCGCTGTTACGAGCAGCACGACCAATGGTCTGGATGAGTCCACGTTCGTTACGAAGGAAACCTTCCTTGTCAGCATCGAGAATCGCTACGAGGCTCACTTCAGGAACGTCAATTCCTTCACGGAGGAGGTTGATTCCGACCAAGACATCAAAGACACCCAAGCGCAGGTCACGAATTATCTCCGTCCGCTCCAAGGTCTTGATATCCGAGTGCATGTACTTGACCTTAATGCCCATTTCTTTGAAGTAGTCGGTTAAGTCCTCTGCCATTTTCTTGGTCAAGGTTGTGATAAAGGTTCGTTCATTCTTTTCAACACGGGCATTGATTTCACCTAAGAGGTCATCAATCTGTCCCATAGTCGGACGGACTTCCACTTCAGGATCCAAGAGTCCTGTTGGACGAATGATTTGCTCAATCACTGTCTCGGTCTGTTCATTTTCATAGTCACCTGGTGTTGCTGAAACGTAAACAATCTGATGCACATGACTTTCAAACTCTTCACGACGGAGAGGACGATTGTCCAAAGCAGACGGCAAACGGAAACCGTAATTTACTAACATTTCCTTACGCGAACGGTCTCCATTGTACATACCCTTGATCTGTCCCATGGTCATGTGACTTTCATCAATCATAATCAAGAAATCATCTGGGAAGAAGTCGAGAAGCGTATAAGGAGGCTCTCCTTCGCTACGTCCATCCATGTGGCGTGAATAGTTCTCAACCCCGTTGGTATAGCCCATCTCGCGCAGCATTTCGATATCATACTCTGTCCGCTGTTTCA